>CAJGCA010000006.1 GCA_904501705.1 Clostridiaceae bacterium
CACCCATAAATGGGTCGAATCCCCGCCTTGGCTCCCTCTGACGAGGGAGCTGTCCGAGCGTCTGCGAGGACTGAGGGAGAGATAGACAAGTATAAATATCGCTCTCCTTTTCTCTCCCTCCGTCAAAAATCACAGATTTTTGCCACCTCCCTCATCAGAGGGAGGCAAGTCATAAAAAAGTTTCATCTCCTCCTCTTTTTAAGATGTTATTTTCATCGCTAAAGCTTTTTTGAACCACGCGACTATCGCGTGGTTTTCGTTTACAAAAACAGCCCCGAGGCGACTGCCTCGGGGCTGTTAGTTTCTTTTGCTTACTTCTTATCCTTAAACAGGGCGTTGAGCGCATACATCGACAAAACGAGCACCGCGGTAACCACGAAGATGCCGAGCATACCGATACCCATCAGCGGAAGAGAATCCAAAAACGCTTGTACATTAAACATATCTGTCACCTCAACCAATCAAATTCAGGATCATACCGCCGGCGATAACCGAAGCGATCTGACCGGACACGTTGACACCGATGGAATGCATCAGCAGGAAGTTCTGCGGATCCTCTTTCAGACCCATCTTGTGCACCACGCGCGCCGACATCGGGAACGCGGAGATACCCGCCGCACCGATCATCGGGTTGAGCTTCTTGCCATCCTTCGCGAAGATGTTGATAAGCTTAGCGAACAACACGCCGCCTGCAGTATCGAAGATGAACGCCACGAGACCCAGCGCAATGATCATCAGCGTCTCCTTGGACAGGAACTGATCCGCCTGCATCTTGGTCGCGATGGTGATGCCGAGGAACAGCGTCACGAGGTTCGCGAGCACCTTCTGCGCGGTCTCGGACAGGCTATCCAGCACGCCGCACTCGCGGATGAGGTTACCGAACATCAGGAAGCCGATGAGCGCCACACTGCGGGGCGCGACGATACCCGTAATGACGGTGATGACGATGGGGAACAGGATCTTGGTGGTCTTAGACACCGCCGCCGGCTTATACGGCATACGGATCATGCGCTCCTTCTTGGTCGTCAGCAAGCGGATGACAGGCGGCTGGATGACCGGCACAAGCGCCATATACGAATACGCCGCGACCATGATCGCACCGACGTATTTCGAGCCGAGGAAGTTCGCCACGAAGATGGAGGTGGGGCCGTCCGCCGCACCGATGATGGCGATAGACGCCGCATCCTTCAGATCAAAGCCGAGCAAGGATGCCAGGCTCAGGGTCATAAAGATACCGAACTGCGCCGCCGCGCCGAAGATCATCAGCTTCGGGTTGGACAGCAGCGGGCCGAAATCGATCATCGCACCGATGCCGACGAACAAGAGCAGCGGAAACAACTCGTTCGCGATACCCATGCCGAACAGCTCGTCGATGACGCCGGGCTCATAAGAAACGCCCTCCGTGCCCGCCTCAAAGAGCTTTTTGCCCTCTTCCAGGCTGAGCAGGATCTCGCCGCCTGCTGTCTTCATATAATAGCGATCCACCACGCCGGACCACGGCAGGTTGACGAGGATCGCACCGAAGCCCATCGGCAGCAGGAGCGTCGGCTCCATATCCTTCTTGATTGCCAGATAGATGAGCACCGCACCGACGACCCACATCACGATCTGTTGCCAAGTAATGTTGACCACATTACCAAACACGCTGGTAATTACTTCCACAATGATTCCTCCTCAATGATTTTATAAAAAAAAGACTTTCACCGAGATCACTCTCGGTAAAAGTCTTGCTTTTTCATCCTCGAGCGAGCCGAAAGCGGCTGTATTGACGCCGGAGAAACGGACAGGATATCCGCTAGCTACTCCCTTTTACGCTGTATATTCTACCGATTTTTTCGATAAAAGTCAAGAAAATTCTTGCAAACATTGCAATGCCGCATATTGTTGATAAAATCTCCTGCGGAAAATGCCCGTTTTCACAAAATTGTCTTTTTCCTTTTACAAATTTTATCTTCCCAAACGGCGATTTTTATTTTATAATGAAGATAACATGACCGCATAATATTCCGCAAAACGGAATACCATAAACTATTAACGGAAAGGTAAAGGTGAGCAATATGAAACTGCATTTTTTAGGCGCGGCGCACGAGGTCACGGGCTCCTGCACACTGCTGGAAGCCGCGGGATACCGCATTCTCATCGACTGCGGAATGGAGCAGGGCGCAGACATCTACGAAAACGCCGACCTGCCCGTCGCCGCGGGCGAAATCGACGCGGTGCTGCTCACCCATGCCCACATCGACCACTCGGGTAAGATCCCGATGCTGGTCGCGCAGGGCTTCAAGGGAGTCATCTACACCACCGAGGCGACCGCGGCTCTTTGCCGCATTATGCTGATGGACTCGGCGCACATTCAACAGTTTGAGGCGGAATGGCGCAACCGCAAAGCCAAACGAAACGGCCAACCCGAGTACGTCCCGCTGTACACCGCCGACGATGTGCAGCGCACCCTCACCCTGCTGCGCCCCTGCAGCTACGGGCAGGATTATGCGCTGTTTGACAACGTGACGGTGTCCTTCACCGACGCGGGGCATCTGCTCGGCTCGGCGAGCATCACCCTCACCGTCACCGAGGACGGCAAGACCGAAAGCCTGCTCTTCTCAGGCGACCTCGGCAATACCCGCCGCCCGCTCATCCGTGACCCGCAGACACCGCCCGCCGCCGACTATATCATCGTCGAGTCCACCTACGGCGACCGCACCCACGGTGAACGTCCCGACTACGTCACCGCGCTGACCGCCATCCTACAGCGCACCTTTGACCGCGGCGGCAACGTGGTCATCCCCTGCTTCGCGGTCGGCCGCACGCAGGAAATGTTGTATCTTCTGCGGCAGATCCAAAACCAAGGCCTCGTCAAGGGGCATCCCGACTTTACCGTATGGGTGGATAGCCCGCTCGCGGTGGAGGCGACCAACATCTACAACGGCGAGTTACTCGACTACTACGACGAGGAAACGCTCGCTCTGCTCGAACAGGGCGAAACGCCCATCCACTTTAAGGGACTACGGCTGTCGGTGACCAGCGACAAATCCCGCGCCATTAACTATGACCGCTCACCGAAGGTTATCCTCTCGGCATCGGGTATGTGCGAGGCGGGACGCATCCGCCATCATCTCAAACACAATCTGTGGCGCCCCGAGTGCACCGTGCTGTTTGTCGGCTATCAGTCGGCGGGCACCATCGGGCGCAAGCTGATCGACGGTGCGGACACCGTCAAACTCTTCGGCGAGGAGATCCGCGTGCGTGCGGAGATCGCCACCCTCGCGGGTATCAGCGGCCACGCCGACCGCGAGATGATGCTTAACTGGCTGCGCGCCGTCGAGGGGGAGAAAAAGCATATCTTCGTCAACCACGGCGAGGACACCGTTACCGCCGCATTCGCTGAGGAAATTAAAAACGCCCTCGGTGTGCCCGCGAGCGCGCCGTATAACGGGGCGGTGTACGACACCGTCGCTGCGACGTACCTCGACGAGGGCAACAAGGTCCGCATCGAGAAGAAATCCTTTGGCGGGCAGGTGGCAAGCGCTGTGTTTGGACGTCTGCTGGCGGCGGGGCGCCGCCTGATGAGCGTCATCGAGCAAAACAAAGGCGGCGCGAACAAAGATCTGGCGAAGTTCGCCGATCAAGTAAACGCGCTCGCCGACAAATGGGAGCGATAACACCTATGAATATCACCATACGCGACATCAACAACCGCATCGACGCAGAGGTGGCGGACTTTATAGCGGCGACCGACGCCGCCTATGCGGCACAGCTCGATCGCATCGCCGAGCACATCTGCGCCCATCGCGAGCAGAGCCCCGTCATCCTGCTGTCGGGGCCGTCGGGTTCGGGCAAAACCACCACCGCGCGGATGCTCGAGCAAAAGCTCGACGCGATGGGCTGCGAGACCCATACGCTGTCAATGGACGACTATTTCCATTCCCTCACCCCCGAGCAGCTTGTGCTCGCGGCGGATGATAAACTCGATCTCGAATCCCCCGCGCGGGTAGACGCGGAGCTGCTCGAGCAACAGCTCGAGCGCTTCATCGCGGGCGAGCCCATTACTATCCCGCACTTCGACTTTCGCACCAGCACCCGTAGCGACTCCGAACGCGTGCTCACCCGCAAGCCGGGGGAGCTGCTCATCCTCGAGGGCATCCACGCGCTCAATCCCGCAGTGGTAACGCTGCCCGAGGAGCAAACGGTGCGGCTGTACGTCAGCGTGCGCACCCGCCTCGTCACCGAGCAGGACGTTCCTCTGCACCCGATGGAGATCCGTCTGCTGCGCCGCATCCTACGGGACGTGCGCACCCGCGGGCGCGACCCGCACGACACTCTGCGGATGTTCCGTAGCGTGCAGCGTGGCGAGGATAACTACATTATGCCGTATAAACACCGCTCGACCTTCGACATCGACACCTTCTTCGCCTACGAGGTCAGCGTGTATAAACCGATGATCGCGCCACTGCTCACCCCGCTCGCCGATCAGCCCGAGATTCGCGAATTGCTGCCGGTGCTCGACGAGCTGCATCCCATCGATGCCGCCGCCGTGCCCGCCGCCGCCCTCATTCGCGAGTTTATCGGAGAATAAGCGAAAAGTCCACCCCGATCCTATGCAAAAAAATCCCCCGACGCGGTCAAAACCGCGTCGGGGGATTTGCTATGGCTGTTATTCTTCTTTTTTCACGCGCTTAGCCGCGATGGCGTCCTTGACAAACATCTGGATGACCGCCATAAGCGGTACACCGAGGAAGATGCCCCAGAACCCGAACAGACCACCAAACAGCGTGATCGACAGCAGCACGTAAATTGGACGAAGTCCCACCGAGCCGCCGACCACACGCGGCTGGATAATGTTCGCATCCACCTGCTGCACGACGATAATGAAGATTGCTACGCCGATCGCGGCGGCAAAGCCGTTGGTCAGCAGGGTAACCAGCGCGATGCCGATACAGCCGATGATCGCACCGAAATACGGGATCATATTCAGCAGGCCGAGCAACAAGCCGAGCAGCACCGCATACGGCACGCGGAAGATCGCCAGACCGACCGACACGACCACGCCAACCACCAGTGCGTCCAGCAGAGCGCCGTAGAAGTAATTGTAGAAAATCGCCGCCGTGCGATGCCCGTAATCCGAAACGATCTCCACGCGCCGCTTCGGCAAGAACAGACCGCACAGCGCCTTTGCCTCGCGCATAAGATGCTCGCGGCCGGACAGCATATATACCGACACGATGACCGCGATCACCACATCCACGATCGAGGTGGTGACGTTGAGCACGCCGCGCAAAGCCGTCATCATGTTCTCGGTGCTGAGCAGATGCTGAATCGTCTCCAGCAGCGATACGTATAGCCGATCCAACGTCTCGGCGAGATCAAGCTGCTGTATAAAATCGGACTTCAGCAGGCCGTCAAGTCTCACGATCGCCGCATCCACATACCCCGGCAGCGAACGAATCAGATCCATCAAGCTCTCCGTCAGGCGCGGCAGCACCAACGACACGATCAGCGACAAGGCGCCGATAAGCAGCAGATACAACACAACCAACGAGATTGGCCGCGCTACACTCTGCCAAAAGCGTCCCTTGAGCCTTTTGATCTTATTCTCGATCCACAGGCTCGGGTGATGCAGCAAAAACGCAATCATTAACCCCGCCACAAACGGCGCCAATATCCCGATAATCGCACCAATGGCACCAACCACCTGCACGAGATTATCGCACAGCTTGAATACCACGATCAGTGCCGCGATCAAACTAAAATACCAGATCCACCGACGGGTCGGTTTCTTCTCCATAGTCGGCACCTCCTTCTCATATATCCATAGTATACCAAACCTTCCACCGAAATACAAGAGTGTTTTCAAAATGGGACGCCGCCACCAAAAAGTGAAGAATATTCACATTGTAATTTGTCGGTTTTTGTTGTGGTTTGCGGTGGCGCGTGCTATGATGTGTGGGAGAAGCGAAAGGGGGCGAGCAGAATGCCACGTGACAATTTGTCGCCGCTTGCAATGCGGCTGCGTATGCTGCGCAAGCAACATCATATGACGCAGGCGGACGTTGCGAAAGAACTCAATCTGCACCGCACCTCCTATACCAACTATGAAACCGACGGCTCCCGTCCCGATCCGGCGACCTTGCGCTTGCTCGCGGAGATGTTCGGCGTGACGGTGGACTACCTGCTCGGCAATGGCGACGAGGATCCTATGGCCGTACTGCTGGACAACGCCACGGTGGTCGCGCTCTCTCCCGAGGAGATGGAGCTTGTCAGTTCGTTCCGTCGACTGACCGAATCTCAACAGCAGTTGATGCTGCAAAACGAACGCGCGTTGCTCGACGCCGCCCATAAAGAAGCGTAAAATAACCGCCGCTGTGCAGGGAAATGGCACAGCGGCGGTTTTTATTCTGTGAGCGCGTCCGCCAGCGCGGCGAACTGCGAAAGGGTCAGCTGTTCGGCGCGAGCGGTCGGAGAGACCCCCGCCGCGGCAAACGCCGCTGCGAGCATGTCCTTGCCGTAGCCCGCACTGCCAAGGGAGTTGAGCAGCGTCTTGCGCCGCTGGCCGAAGCCCGCACGAATGAGACGGAACAGCACCTTTTCGTCCCGCACCGGACAGGGCGGCTGCCTTCTCACCGTCAGACGAATAACCGCACTGTCAACGTTCGGCGCGGGCAGAAAGCTACCGCGTGACACGATGAACAAGGTCTCCGCCTCGGCGTAATACTGCACCGCGAGGGTGACCGCACCCGCCTCGCGGGTACCGACCTGTGCGCACAGCCGCTGGGCGGCTTCCTTCTGCACCATCACGGTGATGCTTGTGACAGGCAGGCGGCTCTCGAGCAGACTCATAATGATCGGCGAGGTGATGTAATACGGCAGATTGGCGCACACCGAGACCTCACGATCGCCGAATTTCTCGGCAATGAGCGCGGCTAGGTCGAGTTTTAAGCAGTCGCCCTGCACGATCTCGACATTGTCCTGCCCAGCGAGCGTCTCGGCAAGCACGGGCGGCAGACGGTCATCCAGCTCGATGGCCACCACCTTGCCCGCACAGCGTGCAAGCTCGCGGGTCAGCACACCGATGCCGGGGCCGATCTCCAGCACGCCGCTCTCAGGCGTTGCCCCACACGCCTCCGCCATCCGCGGGCACACCGAGGGGTTAATGAGAAAGTTTTGTCCCAGTTTTTTCGAAAAGTGAAAGCCGTGCCGCTCGAGAACATCGCGGATGTACCCGATGTCGGTCAGACGCGGCGCTTGATAGCCGTTCGACATAAATATCTCCTTAATGCCGTTTTACCCGCTGCAGCCGATCGCGGCGGCGACGGCGGTTATAGGTGATGTTGAGCAGGACGTAGCCGACAATGAGCAGGATGAGCAGCCCGATGCCAAGCCAGAACCACGGTGAAGTGAAGAACCCACCCAAACCGCTGAACGCATACAGCAACCAACTGCGGTTGAGCTCGTCCGCGGCGACGAGGTCGACCTCGCCGATCTTCTGATCGACGTTGACGATCAGCTCCACCTTGCCGAGCACCGTGCCCTTGGTCACAGGGGCTTCGATCTCGCTCTCGTATACCGTCACCTTCTTGATGACCTGATCGGGATCGAGACTGCTCTCCACAACGGTGGAAAATTCCTTGGCCGGCACCAGATTGACGTGGTCAGTGTTCCACGCCAGACGCACCTTCACGCTCGCGAGGATCTCGCTCTTGGCGAGCACGGTGGCGTGTTCAAACTTATTAAACGCCCAGCGAAACAGTGTGCGGGTGTCGCGGTAATGCAGCCCGCTCTCCCCTGCCGCGTTCGTTTCGGGGCAGCTCATCACCACCACCAGATATTCGTACCCGCTGTCCCGCGCGACCGAGGCGCAGGTGCGCCCCTCGTGCTCCGACAACCCCGTGCGGCTGAACGCCAGCGGTGAGTAGTAAAACGCGCTGGACGACTGCTGCATACTGTTCACCGACCACATCGTGCGCTCAGTGCCGCCCGCAATGGGCTTGACGGTGTACTGGCGGTTGCCCACAATATCCTCAAACACCGAAAAGCGCTGGGCATAGCGGATGATGCGGTACATATCCCGTGGCGTGGTATATTGGCCAAGGGAATCCAACCCCGTCAGGTTGGAAAAATGCGTGTAATCGCACCCGATTTCATTGGCAAGTGCGTTCATCCCCTCGATAAACGCGGGCACGCTGCCATCCAGCGTGCAGGCGAGCACCGTCACCGCGTCGCTCGCGTTCTGGATAAAGGCTATGGTCAGCAGATCGCGCAGCGTCCAGGTTTCCCCGAATTGCATGTTCGCCGTCGGCACGCCCGTGCCTGCGACGTAATTGTTAAACATTTCCACGGTGTAGGCACCCGTGACAGCGTCGATATCCATGCCCGTCTGTTCCAAACGGTGCAAGGTGTACGCCACCACCATAAAGCGCATCATCGCCCCCGGCGCGCGCACCTCGTCCGCCGCCTTGGCATACAGCACCACATCGCGGTCGATGTCGCTGCCGAGGTTGACCAGCAGCGCCGAGTCGGCATATACCGTCGTGCCCTCGGGCAGGGTATAGCCCACCGCACCATCCTCGGCGGCAAGCGCCGTCGGCGCACTGACACAGAATACACTCATCGCTATAATCGCGGACAACAGCCCGCCGAGTATCCGTCGTTTCAGCATACATACTCTCCATTAATTAATAGTCTATAATGTATTCTACCACACTTTCAAAGAAATGCAACGAAAAATCCGTACCGAAAGCCATATTCCCTCTTGAATTGCCCGCCGATTTGCGGTACAATGGTGTAAACCACCAATCAAAAGGAGTGTCAAACTATGTCTATGGAAGTTTTAGTGGAAACCTCTGCCCGTCACCTGCACGTGACGCAGGCGGATCTCGAGACCTTGTTCGGCAAGGGCTATGAGCTGACCAAGAAGAAGGATCTGTCCCAGCCCGGTCAGTTCGCGTGCGCTGAGCGCGTCGACGTCGTCGGCCCGAAGAAGACCCTCACGGGTGTCTCCATCCTCGGCCCCGTGCGTCCCGAGACGCAGGTCGAATTGTCGCTGACCGATGCGCGCTCCATCGGCGTTGCCGCCCCCATCCGTGAGTCGGGTGACATCGCGGGCAGCGGTGCCTGCAAGCTGGTCGGCCCCTGCGGCGAGGTCGAGCTCAAGGAAGGCGTCATTGCCGCGAAGCGCCACATCCACATGACCACCGCCGATGCCGCGGCGATGGGCCTCGAGGATAAGCAGATCGTGTCCGTCAAGGTTCCCTCCGACGGTCGCGCGATCGTGTTCGGTGACGTGGTCGTGCGCGTCAGCGACAAGTACGCGCTCGCCATGCACATCGATACCGACGAGTCCAACGCGGGCTGTGTTGCCCCCGGCACCATGGGCGAGATCATTAAATAAAAACGCACATAAAACAACTCCGCACACCCGAGGGTGTGCGGAGTTGTTGTTTTTCATTACAGGAATTTGTCGATATAGCCCCACACCCACAGTGCAAACAGGATGACGGGCAGGACGTATTTCGTATACGGGACGAGCCACTTCGGGAACAGCATTCCGCGACCCGCGTTGGCTTCCTCGAGGAAACTCTGCGCGCCCCAGCCACGCTTGGAGGTGCAGAACAGCACGTACACCAGCGAGCCGAGCGGCAGGATATTGTTGCTGATGATGAAGTCCTCGAGATCCATCAGTACACTGCCCTCGCCAAAGGGCTGGACGTTCGACAGGAGATTAAAACCGAGCGCACAGGGCAGCGCGAGCACCAGCATCGCGGCGAGGTTAATGAAGCTCGACTTGCGGCGGCTCCAGCCCGCAAGATCCACGCCGAAGGACACGATGTTCTCGAACACCGCGATGACCGTCGACATCGCCGCAAAGATCATAAACAGGAAGAACAACACGCCCCACACACGGCCGCCCGCCATCTGGTTAAAGATGTTCGGCAGGGTCTGGAACACCAGACCGGGGCCGGCGGCGGGATCCTGATCAAAGGCGAAGCAGGCGGGAATGACGATCAGACCCGCCGTGAACGCGACGAAGGTGTCGAGACCCGCGATGATGACCGACTCGCCGAGCAGGCGGCGGTCACGGCTGATGTAACTGCCGAAAATCGCCATCGAGCCCATACCGATCGACAGCGTGAAGAACGCCTGACCGAGCGCGGCGAACGCCACCGTTCCAATGCCGCCCTCGACCATCTTGCCAAAGTCGGGCACAAGGTAATATTTGATCCCCTCGTCTGCGCCATCCAACGTCACGGCACGCACCGCCAGTGCGGAGATGATGACCAACAGGGCAAGCATCATCACCTTGGTCGCCTTCTCGACGCCCTTCTGCAGACCGATCGAGCAGATGAGGAACCCAAGCACCGTCGCAAGCGCCATATAAAAGACCACCGCCCACGGGTCGGCGGTCAGAGCACCGAACTGCGCGGACACCTGATCGGGCGTCTGCCCGACGAAATCGCCGCGCAGCATCTTGACAAAATAGGCAAACATCCATCCGGTGACGGTGGTGTAGAACATCATCAGCAGATAGTTGCCCGCCATACCGATCCAACCGAACCAATGCCATTTCGCCCCCTGCGGCTCCAGCGCACGGAAGGAAGCACCGATGCTCTTCTTACTCGCACGGCCGACGGAGAACTCCATCGTCATGATCGGCAGACCGAAGATCACCAAAAACAGCAGATACATCACAATGAACGCGGCACCGCCGTATTCACCGACGATATAGGGGAAACGCCACACGTTTCCCAGACCAATGGCACAGCCCGCCGAGATGAGAATAAATCCCAGACGGGAGCCGAGCTTTTCTCTTTCCATAAACACCCTCCTAAAAAACTTTGCCATCACATCATACCATACCTTAATGAGATTTTCAACCGAAAATCCCGTGCGGTTGAAAATCCCGCAGGCGTATGCTACAATGGAGTTCGATCCTAAGGGCAATAATCTAATGGAGGGATGTCCAATGAACGAATTACCTGCTCTGCCCGTCATCCGTATAGGTAAATACCGTCATTTCAAAGGCAACGAATACGAGGTGATCGGGGTCGCGCGTCATTCCGAGACACTCGAGCCGCTGGTGGTCTACCGCGCCCTTTACGGCAAGGGGGACATCTGGGTGCGCCCCGCCGCGATGTGGGACGGCACCGTCGAGCGCGACGGCGTGACCTATCAGCGGTTTACCTTCATCGGAGAGTGATCAATATTTTCGGGCTGCGTTCCTGTAATAGACAACACGCCTGCGAGATATTCGCAGGCGTGAAAGGATTATTCTTTTTTTACAGCTTTCGCCAACACGGTGAATACGGTAAACAGCACCGCGCCAATCGCGGTGACGATGCCAACCGTCAGCCAGTGGACGTTCGCGAGGCCCGTGATGAGGAAATCGCCGGTCTCGGCGTCCTGCAGATGGCGGAAAATGAGCACGATATCCGCGACAACCGCCACCGCGGCCGCACCCTTCGCGCACAGCGAAAGCGCAAACGCGCGACCGGACACCCCCGCCGTTGCCACGCGGGTGAGCCGTTCGCCGCCGACATCCAGCCCGCGGGACAGATACCACGCGCCTAGCGCCGTTACCAGCGTCTCGGGCAGCATATAAGTCGCGTTATACGCAAGGGAATACAGCAGTGCCGCCTCGGTCGGGATGGACAGCCCCGCCCACACCGTGCAGCCGGAGATGACGTGGCAGACATACCGCAGCACCGAAACGAGCAGGGCGGCAGACACCAGCGCCTGCCCCTGCGAGCGGCCCTCGCGGCGGAACACGCCGCCAAGCCCCAGCACCGCGAACGCGAGCACATAGTCCAGCGCGATGATCGCGACGATAGACAGCGGGGTGGAGAAATACGACAGCGTGTTCATCCCCAGCAGCAGCTGCAGCAACGAATACACAAATGCGGCGAACAGGCCGAATTTCGTGCCGTGGCGATAGCTTATAAGCAACACGGGCAGCGCACTGCACGCGGTGACACTGCCGCCATAGGGCAGGTCAAGGAGCTTGACCATACTCAGCACCGTGGCAATGGCGATGAGCAATGCACCCTCCACAAGGCGCAAAACGGACGATGATTTTTTCATAAATTTTTCTCTCCTTTTCGGATAGAACAAACAAAAAGCCCTCGTCATCGACGAAGGCTGACCGCGGCCATGTGTGCCGCGTATGTGTAAAACATCCCTCCGCCGGTATTACCCGGATCAGGTCTTAGGGTTAGGCGTTCGCCCTCTCAGCCATGTCGCCGCTTATGCAACGCACAGCACCCCTTGTTTGCTCTATTGAATTTTTTGCAACGCAGACTAACTAGTATCGCCACACTGCAAGTAAGAGCATATACCCTTTGACGGCGTTTGTCAAGAAAATTTTGACACTTTGACATTTTTTCACCACCGTACTATAATGAAATTACACTATTGCGAGGAGTGTGTTGAAAAATGAAGAAACTGTTAGTCATTACCCTATCTCTGCTGATGCTGCTGTCCTTTGCCGGCTGTAACAAGAAGGAGGGCGAGAGCTCCTCCGCACCCACAACCGACGCCATCGAAGCGGGCACCGTTGCGTTCACCGCGGCCGAGACGGTGTTCGAGGAGGGCACCAAGGTGACCGCTGAGACCGTCACCGCAGGTGATGTGTACGAGCGTGCCAAGACCGCAGTCACGCCCGTGGCGGAGAAGTTTACCGTGTTCGAGTTCAACGCCGTCAAGGACGAGGCAAAGGTGCAGCCAAACGGCAAGCTCGCCGTCATCTTCCGCATCCCTGAGGATTACAGCAACAATGTCAAGATCCTGTATGTCGCGGATGACGGCACCACCGAGGAGATCGCCGCCACCTTCAACGCGGATACGCGTACGGTCGTGGCTCAGCTGACCCATTTCAGCACCTACGTGCTGATCGACCTCGGCGCGGATGCGACCACGACGACTACCGAAACAACCACCACAACCACAACCGAAGTGACTACCACGACGACCACCGCCAAGCCTACCACAACCACTACGACCACGACAACCACGACCAAGGCCTCCTATTCCGCCTTTAAGTCGTCCGACTGGCAGTTCCGCGTCATCGTCGAGGACGGCGGCAAATTCTGCCGCACCTACACGCTGGTGCTCACCGACGGCGACCTGCGCTGCGGCGAGGCGTCGTCCAGCCCCTATGAGGAAATGGTTCCGCCGGAATATCGCGATCAGGAAAAGCCGGATTTTGAGTTCGGCGGCATCCAGTGGTACACCGGTGCGGGCGGCGCTACGCCGCTGACCTCCATCATCGAGAAGGATAACACCATCACCCTCATCGACGAGGAGGGCAAAGCACTGGTACTCACCCGCACCACCGAGACGACCGCCAAGGTTGTCTCCAACGCCACGACGATCGGTATCAAGGCGGGCGATGTGTTCGCTAAGATCTGATAAACACTATTCACAAGCGGCGACTCATCCGAGTCGCCGCTTTGTTTATGAATTTTTCTGTCGAATACTTGCGTCGGACGAAAAAATGTGCTACACTAACAGTATCTATGGTTAAAGGAGGGAGAACCGATGGCGCAATATGCTTGGAACGCGGACGCTCTGTGCGGTGTGTTCGCACTGCCGACCGCCGTGGCGGACGACTGTCTGTCGCTCGCGAGCGTACAGCAGCTGCGCGTGCTTATTTGGTTCTCCCGCCACCAGTCGTGGGATGCCGCCGCCTGCGCCGCGCAGGTCGGGCTGACCGCGAACGAATGCGAGGACTGTCTGCGCTTTTGGGCAGACAAGGGAATCCTCACCACCGGCACCGCGCCCGTACCGAAAGCGCGCCCTGCCGCGGTCAAGCCACTGCTCAAAGAAGTGGTCGAGTTCCAAAAAACGGATCCCTCCTTCTCCACGCTGGTGGATGAGGCCTCTGCCAAGCTCGGCAAGGCTATCACCCACGGCGACACCGCCACTCTGCTATATCTGTACAACACCGTCGGCTTGCCGATGGAGGTCATCCTCATGGAGATCGTGTACGCGGTCTCCGTCGGCAAGGGCAATATGCACTACGTCGAAAAGATCGCCCTCGACTGGTACGATAAAGACATCGCGACCATCCCCACGGTCGACGAGCATATTCGGTATCTGGATGCCTGCCGTAAAGCGGGAGAAAAGATTGAAAAATTGCTGGATGCCCCCCGCGCGCTCGGCGCAACTCAACAGCAGATGGCGGAGAAATGGTTACATCAATGGGCGTTCTCCGACGACATGCTGCTCAAAGCGGCAGACATCACCCGCGAGAAGATCGAGAAGCTCAATGCTCCTTTCTATTCCTATATGGATAAGATCCTGGAACGGTGGTTTGCCGAGGGCATCGACTGCCCCGACAAGATCCCCGCACCCAAACCCGCCAAGAAAAAGGGCGCCGCCGCGACCAATCCCGAGGAGAGCAGTCTGCACCTCGAGGAATTCGAAAAGGATCTGCTGCGGTACCGTCCGAAGTTCAACGCGACGGAGAAAAAATAAATCACAGGAGGCAGTTTTATGGCCTACGATCCGCAAGTGGTGCAAGCCGCCCGCGAACGGCTTGAAAAACGTCGTCAAAAAGCGATCAACGACGCCGCGGCACTGCGCAACTACTTATATATTCATTTTGACCGCGTTCCAGAGATCGAGCAGGAACTTGCTGCCGCACTGCCCGAGGTAACCCGCGCGATTCTAAGTGGGGACAGCGAGCAAAAAATCATTCTTATTCAGCACAACAACCTTCGCTTGCAGGAAGAACTGGCGGAATTATTGCACAAGGCCGGCTATCAGCAGGACAATCTCGAGCCGCAATACACCTGTCCGCGCTGCGAGGACACAGGCTACGCCGACGGCAAGGTGTGCACCTGCTATCAGCAGCTTTTACGCGAGGAAGCGAGCCGTCGTCTCTCTAGCCTGTCCGCAATGAAATTAACAGATTTTGACCAGATGTCGCTTTCCTATTACAGCGACAAGGTTGACCCGCGGCTCGGCATCTCTCCCCGCGAGCAAATGCAGGATATTATCAACTACTGCCGCAATTATGCGCAAGCGTTCACGCTTAACGCGTCAAGTCTGTTGCTGAGCGGGGCGACGGGAACGGGCAAGACGCATCTTTCCCTCGCGATCGCCAAGCGGGTGACCGAGCAGGGCTACAACGTGATCTATGGCTCCATCCACCCGCTGCTGCGCAAGCTGAGCGATGAGCATTTCGGGCAAGCAGAGGGGGACAGCGAAAATCAGCTCATTGGCTGTGACCTGCTTATCCTCGACGACCTTGGAATGGAGTTTGACACCCCCTTCAATCGAGTATGTCTATACAATATTATTAACGCCCGCGTGCTGGAGGGCAAGCCCACCATCATTAGCACCAATCTCAGCCACACGGCTATCAAAGAGCGATACGGTGAACAGATTGCCAGCCGTATTACGGGCGGTTTTGAACCGCTGCTGTGCGTCGGGGACGACATCCGCCAGCTTATCCGTCACCGCAAGATCAAATAACCTCGGGAGGTTTTCTTTATGGCTAAAATTTGTTTAGGTTGCTTAAATCCGTTGCCCGACGGGGACGAGGTCTGCCGCATCTGCGGTTTCTCCGCCGACACGAAAAACCCTGCGACCGCCCTGCCGATCGCGGCCGAGCTTCAGGAGCACTATGTCGTCGGCCGTCTGGTGCACGAGGGTAGCGACAGCCTGTTTTACCTCGGCTACGACAAGACGCTCAAGGAGCCATGCTTCATTCAGGAGTATTGCCCCTCGACCCTGTGCGAGCGCGCCGAGGACGGACGGCTCGCCCCGCTCGGCGGCTGCGAGAACGTCTACGCGGACTATCAGAAGCAGTTCCACGCGCTGATGCGCGGTCTTGCGCGCGCAAAAGATCTGCCCAACATCATCCCCGTCTACGACATCTTTGAGGAGAACGGCACCTGCTACGCCGTATCCGACTACTGCGCGGGCGAGACGCTGGCTAAGAAGATCGAACGCGCGGGCGGGCGCATCCCGTGGCAGGAGGCGCGCCCCTTGTTTATGTCGCTGATGACCAGCGTCGAGCAGCTCGCCGGCACCGGCATCCACCATCTCGCCATCTGCCCCGACAACATCCTCATCGGCGAGGACGGCAAGCCGCACCTGCGCGGCTTCTCTATCACCGCCGCCCGTCGGGTCGGCAGCGACCTGCAACCCCGTCTGGCGACCGGCTATGCCGCCCCTGAACAGTACGAATTCGATCAGATCGTCGACGAGGCAACCGACGTCTACGGCCTCGCGGCGACGGTGTTCCGCACCGTCACGGGCAACGAGCCCCCCGCGGGTAACAACCGCGCCGAGGACTCCGACGACCTGTTTATGTCCGCGGAAATTGCAGAGGAATTGACCCAGCAGGTGTGTGTGGCGCTGTTCAACGCCCTGCAGGTCAACCCCGAGGAGCGCACCGCCAAGGTGGAAAAATTCCATCGCCAGATCTCGATGGAGCCGAACGTCTCCGCTCTGCTCGATGAGGACGACGCTCCCGCCGCCAAAAAATCGGGTATGAGTAAGCAGACACGTACGATGCTGATCATCTTCGGCTCGGTATTCGCGGCACTGATCGTCGTACTGGCGGTCGTGCTGGTGCTACTCGATCCCTTCGGCAACGGCGACGACACGAGCGAGCCGGCCGTAAGCCTGCCCGACTACGTCACCACCACCACGACCACCAAAGCTCCCGTGAAATATTCCATCCCCAATCTGCTCGATAAGAACTTCTACGAAGTGCGCAACGAGAAGACCAACGGTGAGTTTAAGATCGTCAACGAGCAGCAGGAGCACAACGATAAGCCGGCGGGCACCATCCTCTCGCAGGATCCCGAGCCCGGCACCAGCGTCGACAAGGGCGCGACCATCACCGTTGTCATCAGCAGCGGTCCCGACGATAAGATCACCCTGCGCGATGTCGCCGGTCTGAGCGAGGAGTGGGCGCGCACCTATCTGGAGGATCTGGGCTTTATCGTCAAGGTCGATAAGCTGTACATTTCGAATCAGCCCTATGGCCACGTCGATAGCACCGAGCCGGTCGCCGGCACGGTCCTCAAGAAGGGCGACACCGTCACCCTGCGTGTCAGCTACGTCGAGGAAACCGATAATAGCTCCTCCGAGGATGGTTCCGACGACTGGGACGGGGTACCCGAGTACCCGAGTGAGGACAACCAACTCGATACTGACAATACCCAAGGATAAGAAAAAAGAGCCGCGTGAACGAATACGTTCACGCGGCTCTTTGCTGCTTTGATTTACTTATTATCTCCGTAGAGATTCATGCGGAACAGGGCGGACTCCTCATCCTTATTCGTGCAGATGACCGTCGCCTCTTCGATGGTGCCCTGCGCGATCGCGCCCGACAGCACCAACAGCTGGGTCAAGCGGCTCTTCAGGTTGAGCACGTCGCCCTCAGTGGTTTTGAGGAACACCTCGCCCTTCGTGGTTGCGGCAAACTCCATGAGCTTATTAAAATCAAAATCGTGGATCTGTACGCCTTCCATCGTCATTCCCTCCTATTACTATACGGCTATACGCCGCTTTTTGAGGATAGTATAGCAGATTTTTGCGCAAGATACAACTACTAAAAACAAATTTTTACACATTTACAAAGAATTCATAAATGCCTATTGACAGTTTTTCAAAAGCGTGTTAAACTAAGATTAGCACTCGAGGAGTTAGAGTGCTAATCCTCACGAATAACGAGTGCTAATCTAGCATATACTACGAAGGAGAGGGACGCTATGGAGCTGGACGAGCGCAAATCTCGCATTCTCAAGGCGGTCGTAGAATCCTACATCGCAAGCGGCGAGCCGATCGGCTCCAAGGCGCTCGCAGAGATGTTTGGCAACTGCGTCTCCTCCGCCACCATCCGCAACGATATGACGGTACTCACCTCCGCAGGCTACCTCGAGCAGCCGCACACCTCCGCCGGTCGTCTGCCGACCGCCAAGGCGTTCGCGCTCTACGTGGAGCGCCTGATGGAGAAGCGGACGCTCCCGTGGCAGGACGCACAGCTCATCGACGAGATGATGGGCGGCGCCTCAGGCGATGCAACCCGTCTGCTGGAGGATACCTGCCGCGCCCTCGCGGATATCACGGGGCTCGCGGCGATCGCCACCCGCCCCGACGAGGTCGGCTCCTGCATCAGCCGCATCGATGTGCTGCAGATGTCTCCCCGCAACATGGCGGTGGTGCTCGCACTGGATAACGGGTTCCTTCGCACGCGGATGTGCCGCTGTCAGCGCGATATCCCAAGCAAGGTCACCGTCGCGCTGGCGGATTATATGTGCCACCGTTTCCTCAATAAGCCACTCGAGGCGATCACCGTCCCTGCGATGCAGGAGATCATCCTTGAGCTCGGCGAGCTCGGCCTCGCGGTCGCGCCGATCCTCTCGGCGTTCTACGAGCTGGCGCAGGAATGCGCCGCCAGCAAGACCGTGCTGGCAGGTCACCTGAACCTGCTGCGGCACCGCGCTTACGCGCCCGAGCGTGCAAAAGACCTGATGAGCCTGCTCACCGAGCGTGAGCGCATCGGCGAGCTGATCGCCAAGCGAGCAACCGACGGCGTGCAGGTCATCTTCGGCGACGAGAATACCCCCGAGCTCGTCGGCTCGTGTATGATCATCACCCGCTACACCCTCGGCAATCGCGGACAAGGCGCGATCGGTATCGTCGGCCCGCTGGGCATGGACTACGCCGATATCATCCCTCGCATCGAGTATTTCGCCTGCACCGTCGGGCGGGTACTCACCGACCTGTTCGAAGAAAGCTCGGCGCTGGATATGCGCTGACTTCCATATCCGGCATCTAATATCTAACATCTAATGTCTATCTTAGGAGGCAATTCCCGTGGAAAACGATAAGACCATCCCGACGGTGGAGACCGTCGACACCGAGGCGGCCGCTCCCGAGCAGCCGAAGGAAGAGAAGAAATCCCGCAAGGCATCCAAAACCGCCGAACTCGAAGCGAAACTCGACGCCGTGCAGAAGGAGCTGGAGGCGTCCCGCGATCAGTATCAACGGATGCTGGCGGAATACGCAAACTACAAACGCCGCACCGAACAGGAAAAGCTGCAGATCGGCGCTTTCACCAAGGCGGAGATCCTCACGGGTCTGCTCACCAGCGTGGACAATATGGAAAAGGCACTCGCCTCCGAAGACGGCGACAACTACAAGGCGGGCGTAGATCTGGTGATGCGCCAGTTTATCGACGCGCTGCACGCCCTCGGGCTGGAGAAGATCGAGGCGCTGAACGCCCCCTTTGATCCCAACATCCACAACGCCGTGATGCGGGAGGACGCCGACGGCGTCGAGCCCGAGACCGTCACCGCCGTGTTCCAAGAGGGATATAAGGTCGGCGACCGCGTGCTGCGCCCCGCGATGGTTAAGGTAGCAAATTAATGTACAGGCTAATAAGGAATGATCCTTTTAGATAAACAAACCGTATAGTTTATTGTATTTATTACTGGAGGTAATGTATTATGGCAAAGATTATTGGTATTGATTTAGGTACGACCAACTCCTGCGTCGCTGTTATCGAAGGCGGCGAGGCGGTTGTCATCCCCAACGCAGAAGGCGCCCGCACCACCCCGTCCGTCGTCGCGTTCAAGAAGGACGGCGAGCGTATCGTCGGCCGCGTGGCGAAGCAGCAGGCTGTCTCTGCTCCTGACCGCACCATTGCGTCCATCAAGCGCGATATGGGTACCGACCGCAAGGTCACCATCGACGGCAAGGCCTACACCCCGCAGGAGATCTCCGCGATGACCCTCGCGAAGCTCAAGCAGGATGCGGAAGCCTATCTCGGCGACACCGTCACCGAAGCGGTCATCACCGTGCCCGCCTACTTCACCGACGCGCAGCGTCAGGCGACCAAGGACGCGGGTAAGATCGCCGGCCTCGAGGTCAAACGCATCATCAACGAGCCCACCGCCGCGGCGCTCGCCTACGGTATCGACAAGGAGACCGATCAGAAGATCATGGTGTACGACCTCGGCGGCGGCACCTTCGACGTGTCCATCATCGAAATGGGCGACGGCGTGCAGGAAGTGCTCGCCACCGCGGGTAACAACCGCCTCGGCGGTGACGACTTCGACCAGAAGATCGTCGACTGGCTGGTTGCCGGTTTCAAGGTCGAGACCGGTGTGGATCTGTCCGCCGACAAGATGGCGGTGCAGCGTCTGCGCGAGGCCGCGGAGAAGGCGAAGATCGAGCTGTCCGGCGCGACCACCAGCAACATCAACCTTCCCTTCATCACCGCCGACGCGACCGGTCCGAAGCACCTCGATATGACCCTCACCCGCGCGAAGTTCAACGAGCTGACCGCCGCCCTCGTCGACGCGACGATGGCTCCCGTGCGTCAGGCGCTGTCCGACTCGGGTCTCTCCGCCGCGCAGATCGACAAGGTTCTGCTCGTCGGCGGCTCCACCCGTATTCCTGCGGTGCAGGAGGCAATCCAGAAGTTTATGGGCAGGGAGCCCTTCAAAGGCATCAACCCCGATGAGTGCGTCGCGATGGGTGCGGCCATTCAGGGCGGCGTGCTCGGCGGCGACGTTAAGGGTCTGCTGCTGCTCGACGTCACTCCCCTGTCCCTCGGCGTCGAGACAATGGGCGGCGTGATGACCAAGGTCATCGACCGCAACACCACCATCCCGACCAAAAAGAGCCAGATCTTCTCCACCGCGCAGGATAACCAGCCCTCCGTTGAGGTGCACGTCCTGCAGGGTGAGCGCGAGTTCGCGAAGGATAACAAGACGCTCGGTATGTTCCACCTCGACGGCATCGCTCCCGCGCGCCGCGGTGTGCCGCAGATCGAGGTCACCTTCGACATCGACGCCAACGGCATCGTAAATGTGTCCGCGAAGGATCTCGGCACGGGTCGCGAGCAGCACATCACCATCACCTCCAACACCAACATGTCCAAAGAGGATGTGGAGAAGGCCGTCAAGGAAGCTGAGCAGTATGCCAGCGAGGATAAGGCGCGCCGCGAGGCGGTCGATACCCGCAACAACGCCGATCAGATGGTGTATCAGTGCGAGAAGACTATCGAGGAGATGGGCGACAAGCTCGACGCCGCCGATAAGGCTGACCTCGAGGCGAAGATGAACGACCTCAAGGAAGCGCTGAAGGGCGAGGACATCGAGGCCATCAAGGCGAAGCAGGAAGACCTGACCAAGGCATTCTACGCGGTCAGCGAGAAGATCTATCAGGCCGCTGCCGCCGCTCAGCAGGCGGAGCAGGGTGCTGCTCCCGAGGGCGGCACTGCCCCCGACGGCGAGGGCTACTACAACGGCAACGTTCAATAACGAAAGAAGCGAACCCCATTTCCCCAACACAACACGTCTCACCGCCCCGCGAATCGTGGGGCGGTGTACGCAGTTTGCGTAGTTTATATTCGGAGGAATTCCTATGGCAGATAAGCGCGACTTCTACGAAGTCCTCGGCTTGCAAAAGGGCGCGTCGGACGACGAGATCAAAAAGGCCTACCGCAAGCTTGCCAAACAATATCACCCCGACCTCAACCCCGGGGATAAAGAGGCCGAAGCGCACTTCAAAGAGGTGGGCGAGGCCTACGAGGTGCTGTCCGACAGCGAGAAAAAGGCGCGCTATGACCAGTTCGGTCACGCGGGCGTCGATCCCAACTTCGGCGGCGGCTACGGTGGCTATGGCGGCGGCGTTGATTTCGGTGATATCGGCGATATTTTCTCTTCCATCTTTAACGGCGGATTCGGCGGCGGGTTCGGCGGTAACAGCCGTCGCGCCAACCCCAACGCGCCCCGTCGCGGCAGCGATGCCGCCGCCTCGGTCATCATCTCCTTTGACGAGGCCGCCAAGGGCTGTAAAAAGAAGATCGGCGTGCAGCGCATCGCCTCCTGCCCCGACTGCGCGGGCAGCGGCGCCAAGGCGGGCACCAGCCCGAAATCCTGCCCCCAGTGCGGCGGCAGCGGCTACGAGACCCGTCAGCAGCGCACGCCGTTCGGCGTAATGCAGACGCAGGCACCCTGCTCCCGTTGTCAGGGCAAGGGACGCATCATCGAGAGCCCCTGCCCCTCCTGCGGCGGTCAGGGTCGCATCCGTAAGACCGAGCAGGTTGGCATCAACATACCCGCCGGCATCGACGACGGACAGGTCATCAACATCCCCGGCAAGGGCAATGCCGGCACAAATGGTGGCCCCTCGGGCGACCTGCAAATCCAAGTGACCGTGCGCCCGCACCCGCTGTTTGAACGCGACGGCTTCAACATCTGGTATGAGTTGCCCATCACCTACGCGCAGGCGGCGCTCGGCGCAGAAATCGACATCCCAACCCTTGACGGACGCATCAGCTACGAGATCAAGGAAGGCACACAGCCCGGGGATATCCTGCGCGTGCGCGGCAAGGGCATCCCCTATCTCAACGGACGCGGCACGGGCGACCTGCTGCTCAAGGTGGTCGTCGAGGTGCCGAAAAATCTCTCAAAAGAGCAGAAAAAGCTGCTCACCGCCTTCGAGGAAGCGACGGGCGACAAGAATTATCAGAAGCGCAAGAGCTTCTTCGACAAGATCAAGCGCGGATTTCAGTAATTGAACACAACAAAACAGCCGCCGACGGCATTGCCGTCGGCGGCTGCTTTCGTTAGGGTAGAGTGAGATATCCGAACCCGCCTCAAAGCGGCAGATTTCGGCACTTTTTACCCTATTTGATCTCGCAAGGCGCCAGCCTTGCTTCGCCCAAATAGAATAAAAATCTCTCAAAATCTGCTCGCTTTGAGGTCTGCGATTTTGAAAAGAGGGGATTTTTGTTCTATCAAGGCATAAAACGGAGTAAATCCTTGCGGATTTGCGAGTATTTTAACGCGGATAGAGCGGAAATCCCCCTTTTCAAAACGGTATTCGGATATTTCGCTCTACCCTATGTTTATTCTATGTTGCAGGCAGAATCAATCGCTTGTATAATTATTGTCTGCATACTATCACGCGAGTTTTTTCTTTGTTTTTTTACCCGCAAGAAGGGCCGCAAAAATCATAACGACCAAAACACCTACAATACCTGCAAATACGAAATTCCAGTTACCGCTGTTTGTTAGTATGCTGCCAAAAATGATCGCTTGTAACGAAGCCCCTATATAGGCGGCGCAATCCAAAATGCCGGAAGCTGTTCCGCCGAAAATTCTTCCGCCGACATCCGTAGCAAATGCCCACACAAGGCTATTGATGCCATAAATAAAGAAGCCCGCAAAAAACAACAACGCGGAAGCCAAAGCACCGGGGCCTGCATTCATAAAGCAAAAAACGGTAATCGCGGCTCCCGCAGAAGATATGACCACCCACGGAAGACGATTCTGCGACCACATATGGTCGGATAACCAGGGGATCACTAATGCGCCGGCCGCCATCCCCAACGGGCAAATAACAGAACCGATAATGCCGAACTCAATATCATACTGGAACACTTCCGTAAAATACGTCGGAATCCACGTTAATAATCCGTATCTTGCAATACTGGAACACGCTATTATAACCAGCCACAGGTCAAACTTCCACTGCTTTAACAAGTGGATGTACGGATAGAGCTTCCCTTTTTCTTCAATAATCTTCTGCAGTTCATTTTCGTCATCTTCTCTAACCGCATTGGGGTCTACATACTCCGGCAAACCTACCGACGACGGCTTTTCCTTCGCAAAGAAAGGATATATTGCGGTAACCGCCAACATAACGATTGCCGCGCCAATGAATGCCGAACGCCATCCGGAATCAGGAAGGATCACATAAGAAAGCGAAACGGCAAACGCCGTAACAACAGATCCGAGACCGGAAAACGCATTGGCGAATCCCGTAGCAAAGCCACGCCGACTACTGGGCCACCAATTCGCTAACAACGCCATTCCGGGAGACCATAGCATGGATTGCACATAGCCGTTAATTCCCCACAAGATCGTGATGAGGAATAGGCTGGTCTGAAAACCGATCAACAAATTCATACCGGCGGACAGAACGATACCTATGATAATCAGCTTGTTTACGCCAACGATTTCGCCCAATCTTCCGTTGATGAGATGGCCAAACGCATATGTCCAGAATTGGACAGAGGAAAGCACGCCCAATTGTAACGCGGTCCAGCCTTCCTCTTTCATCATAGCCGGCATGGCATAGGATAAGTTCTGTCTGCCGCAATACAGAAAGCAATACAGAATGGAAAAAGCCAGCAAAACAATCCATGCGTGTTTCTTGAACTTCTTATGTTGTTCCTCTGTGTAACCTAAAAGCTCTTTTTTCATGTCAAATTTCCCTCCTTTGTGTATACATACAGCAACCGGTTCCCTTATACATCGTAGGTCTTATCGAATTTTTTCAGTTCGTTAAAGGTATCAATCTCGATGATGTCCTCGTCATGGCATTCCATAACTTCCACCTTATAATGTTCCTTTTTATACACAAGCGGAACCTGCTCCCAATAACGCTCTTTACCGCCGGGAGACTGATATACCTCCGGAATGTCTTGGCTCAATTTATGGCCGTCTTCTTCATTCCAATAAGAAATGCCGACCATCTGCCAAACATCGTCGCCTTCGCCGCCAACCATTTCTTCCACGATGACGCCATCCTTGACACGGAAGCACCAGTCGTCCGAGCGCTCCTTCTTGATGCCGAGGAAATCCGATGTGTAATGGTATTTCTTGATGATTTTCGGATTCGAGATAACCAGATCCGCCTCGAAAACATACGCGTTGGAAAGCAAATAACGCGCAATCAGAGAAGAGCTGATGTTGTTGGCCTCGTTATAAATAGGATTCTCCAGAAACTTAATCATCGGGTATTTATAAAGCAGCTGGTCAAACAACTCACCCAAATACCCGCGAACGATATAGATCTCGTTAATTCCCGCTTCCAAACAAGCATCGAGCAGAGTGTCGATGATCCGTTTGCCATGTACCCTTACAAGGGGCTTGGGCGTATTGAAGGTGATAGGAACCAGACGAGAACCAAAACCCGCCGCAATGAAAATTGCCCGTTTTGCGCGATACGGCTCCAGTGCGGAAATTCCTTCGTTTGTTATCGCGGCGTTTTCTACGTAGCCAAGATCGGTCAGCTCTTTGAGCACCTTATTGACCGTGCCAAGGCTATGCCCTGTTTGCTTCTCGAGTTCTCTCTGGGTAAGAGACTCTTTTGTTGTCGCTAATGCTTCCAGGATTTCAAATTGCTTTCTTGTGAGTGCCATTTGTTTTTCCTTCCTTTCTTTTGTTCAGAATATCGATGCTGTGCCGGTTTAATTGAACATATTTTCGCAAAAATATTTCCAAAAATAGCCGCATCCTATTTTTTTGTTCGCCTCGATGCGGCTACTTTATTTGGCTTGAACGTTTCAGATTTCTCGTTGTAATGCCAAAATCTCGTCATTCTATTGATTTGCAGAAATCATACCATAGATTTTTTTCGCAAAATACACATCGTGTAATGCAATCCCCACATTATATGCGATAATTCGTCCTTGCTTTTCCGCATCCGACAAGGACGGAACATCTTTCAGCTCGGTAACGTTTTTGAATTCATTAAAGTATTTGAATTTCTTCGTGTGCTCATAATCATCAATAATTACCCGATCAAAAAACAAATCGCAATTCTGGAATCCCATCGTGTGTACCGGCACCACCAGCACATTCGGCTTAAACCATTCGTCCTTTGCCAGATTCGTATCCGTGCAGGTAATACACGAAATAATAACGTCTGCATTTTTGAAGAACGTTTCATCGTCTTCTACGATAACGAACGTAACGTTCGAATATTGCTCATACCGTTGAACGATTTTTTCCGCTTGATCCTTATATTTCTTTAACTGGATTGTTATAGGTCTTTCAATAAGAGGGAGCAGCACATCTAACGTAGCCTTACAGGTGCTGCCGAGTCCAATACACGAAATCGTATTATACCCCTTAGGCGCCAAATGCAGGATGGTATAGGCAGCGACCGCGCCGGTTCTCATAGCCGTTATCCAATCCGCTTCCATGAGCGCTTTTAATTCACCGCTTTGAGAATCATACAGCAAAAGATCGCTATCTAACGACGGCACTCTGCCCGGAATTCTGGATACCATCTTTAGACCATAGACGTTTTCTGTCGGAATTAAGCACGGCATGGATGTAAAAAACACACCATCACCCGGCTTAATGCTTTCTTTTGCGGGAAGATAAGAAACGCTCTTAATACTCAGCGCCTCCTGCACCCAGTCCAAGCATTGTTGATTCGAAATACGCAATTCCTCTATCTGATGATTGTCTATGATAATCATGTTCGCTTCTCCTTAGCTTATTATTCAAAGACACACTTTTTCGCGATCTTGTCGAGGACGATACGCTTGTCCCCCTCGACAGGGACCCAGTTGGGATCCGGCACACGCCAGCCCTCGCCGTAGACGCTTGCCAAGAACGCCTCCGGCTCCGCTAAAACGGTGACCTCCATCCCATCGTACGCCTTTTTGCACACATCGCCGACCGCCGCAAAATGCGACTCGCGGATATGCACATCATACATCGAATCGTAGATGTAGCCGTCCTTACGGAAAAAGATATTCCAGATCGTCTCATCGCCGACCGTATGATAGCCGAAGAAATCCACCGTCAGATTGCCGAGACGGTAAGTCTGCTCCTGAATGTTTCCATCGATGGTGAACTGGTGCGTCTTGCGCAGTCCCTGCTCTGCGAGCAGCTGCTCGAACGCCTCCCACGAGAAGTTGTCGTCAACCTCCACGGCATAGTCCAGATCGCAGTCATACGACATAAAGCGGCCCGCACGCACCAGACCCAGCAGATTGCCGAAGGTCAGAAAATACTTAAGCTCCGTGCCGCCGAGCGCCGTCTCCACCTTTTGGAGGATGGTACTGCCGTCGGTCGCCAGTGCATCCTGCTTAAATTTTTGTGCCGCACGGTCCTTGCGATCGCCGATGAGGCGATCATACACGCCCTTGATCAGCTTATTGCGTTTGAGTCGCATCTTCAGATGATATAAACTCATTCCGATCATCCCTCCCAGACACGGATAACCCTTATTTTGCTATTATAGCACATTTATGTCCGTTTGACAACGTCTTTTACTTCTTTGAGGTTCATTGCGATCAACGCCAGCCACAAGATGCCCTGCAGCACATAACCGATAACCCCCTGCACGGTGATCATCAGGATCGCCTGCGCGAGCAGCAAGCCGTATTCGGTGAAGTATTTCGCGTGGTTGAGATGCAGGTCAATATGCTTGCGGGAATAATGCATCCGCATCGCCCAGATCACTACACTGGAGATGAGCGTCGCGATCGCCGCACCCTGCGCACCCCACCAATACACCAGCGGGAAATTGAGCACGATGTTCGTCAAGGCGCCCGCTACCGCCGATTTCGTAAAGGCGGCAGAATCCTTTGTCGCGGAGAAAACACCTCCGATGGTGCCCGACAGGGTGTTAAATACAATGTAAATCAGCAGCACCGGCACGAACACCCACGCCTGATAGAATTCCTTGGCGAACAATATCTTTGCCGCCACGCGGGTGAACATAATCAGCGACGAGCACAAGACAATCATAATCGTCTGACAGCCCTGATAAGTCTGCCGGTAAAAGCCCTCGCCTTCACGCGAACCGAATTCCTTGATGGCGGACAACTGCCACGCCTGAATGAATATCGATTGCACCGCATTGAGGATGGACGGGATCTTGTACGCCACCGAGTATATGCCGTTGACGCTCATACCGCAGAACCACGTAACCACGTAGCGACCTGCAGCGCTGTTGATATACCAACTGAGCGTCGTGAACATCAGCGGTGCGCAGTACCGCAGCATTTCCTTCTCGTAAGTCGGTGTGCGGAACATCCCTTTGAAATCAATGTAGCGGTGCATCTTGCTGCGAACAAACAAGAACACCGTCGGCACAACCAATCCGAGAATGTGTGCGTAGAAGTAGCCCAATAGGCCCCACCGCAGCACCAACAGAAAATAGATGTTGAGCAGCAGCATGACCACCGTGCTGAGAATACCGGCAATCGAGATACCGGATACGTCGTCCAGACCGCGAGCAAACTGCATCACCAGCTGATACAGCGCATACGCCGCAAACATCAGCACGAACGGCAACTTATACACGTCTACGACCGAATTAGGGAAAATGAGCGCCGCGCCCACTGTGCCGATAAGCGTCAGCAAGAAGGATATAACAATATACTTTATTCCTGCCGTGAACGCCGCGCGTCGGTTATCGAATGTTTCCCCAATCGTAAAACGCATCACGCCGTCAATCACATTCAGGCTGAGGATCGGCAACAGCATCTGCATCGTTGTATGTAGCAGGTCGTAGCTGCCGTATTCCTCCGTGGACAGCACGCTTGTATACAGCGGCACCAACAGGAACACCAATATCTTCGATGAAAAGCTGCCGATGAACAACAGCCCCGTGTTTTTTAACAGATATTTGAATCGTCCGTTCACGTTGTTTCCTCTCTGCCCAAAACCTTATGTTTAAATTCTTCAAACGAGGCGTATTTACGCGGCAGCGCCATCAAGTCCTCTACCAATGCCGCGTGGTCGTCACCGTCAACGCGGCTGTTTTCAAACACCGCGCGCGCCTTGTCCGACTCCCACAGGGACATAAACCACGACATCTCCGTCTCCTGCAGTTCTCGGCCAAGATACGCGCTCTTGCGCTCGTAGAAGGTCTTGGCATATTGTTCAAAGTTCTCGGAAAGACGCTTGTGATACTCTTCCATCGTGCAGATCACCCGCGCGGGGTTGCCACCAACCACCACGTTGGACGGCACGTCCTTGGTTACGACACTGCCCGCAGCAACAATGACGTTGTCGCCGATGGTCACATTCATCATCACGATGGCATTCATCCCGATGAACACGTTATCGCCGATCTTTGTGACGCCCGTCTTGTAGAGCATATCGTGATACAGCGGGCGCAGTACCGCGTAGCTGTAATCGTGCGCCAAAATGATGACGCCGCGGGTGATGCGGCAATTCTTGCCGATCTCCACAAATGGCAGAGCACTCGTGTCCACGGGGTTCATCCGCGGACTGTAAAAGAAGGTGCCGTCGCCAATCTTAGCGCCGCCGCGGCGCAGAAACGCCACGTATGCCTCACTCGAATAATGATTGGGGTCAATCAGCCGCAAAATCCACTTTTTAACGGAGCCTAACATCGTGTTCCTCCTTCTCGCGCAACGCGAAGCACATCGGAATCATCATCGCCAAGGTCTGGCACACAAAATAGATTTCAATGTTGTCGGTTAGATACAAAAGGAAACTATACATCGTGACCGCAAAGCCCATCACCGCCACCTTGTCACCAAAGCGTTTACGCAGCAGCGCAGGAAAACCAAGCAGATGATAGGCCGACCACAGCCCGTACATCACAAAGCCGTTCTCGACGTACATCTTAATAACATCGCTGTGTACGCCCGCCACCCGCAGATAGCTCATCTCGGTGGTCAGCAACTGCGTGACCACGTTACGGCCTAAGCCCGGATACAGAATATGGAAATCCGACAGCGCCATCACATCGCGGTAATAATAGATGCGTCCCATCGTGTTGACGTTGAACTTCTCCATTAGGTTAAAGAACAGATCACCCTCGCTGAGCAACCAAAGGAATCCGAAGCAGCCGATCAGTATTCCAACGCCGCCGACGATGCAGGCCTTGTACCGCGCTTTCTTCGGTAGGATATACACCAGCGCCGCAACCGCGAGGCACGCCAGTATCGCCAGCACTACAATGCGCTTCATACCAAGGATGCCGATGCTGACCGCGCAGGTGATAAACGCAATATCCCGCCGCTCCAGCTTGCGGCCGCGGTAGAGATAATACACCATAATGTAGCCGATCGCCAGCACAATGTCATGCAGCTCGAGATAGTTCTTCGCGGCAGACTGATCAAAATACGCCTGAATGATCGCATCGGGGATGATGTGCGGCCCGATAAGAATCACGCTGCTCACCATCGACAGCACAAACGCGCCGATCACCGCAATCAGCGTATATCGTAGCACATTTGCGCCAAACAGATACACCACCGACAGCACGATAAGCACGGGAATGTACACCGTCGCATTGCTCGTCAGGTATTTCCACTCCACCTTGCCGAGCAGCATCAGCACGAGCGTATACGCGTGGGTAATGATATGCGGGATTAGATACGCGCACAGGAAAAAGCCTAGATTTTTCATCAGGGGGATATCCGCGCGATGCTTCTTGCGCAGCAGGCGCAGGCACGCGACCGCGACCCAAAGCCCGCCGACGAGCAGCGGCTCTTTATACCCAATGGTGTGCGTCCCGTAACGCGGGGTGAACGCCACGGTCATCGTGAGAATATACAGCCATACCATCTTGGTCGACCAGATTTTTTTGAGTAGATTTTTCATCGACATCTTCCTTTAGATAATCCCTTTGTTGGCAAGCAGGTACAGCAGCCACGCTGCGCGAAGCTGCAGCATATACACAAATACACGCTGCTTTAACCCCAGCTTGCGGATCGGATAGGTCGTTACGATCTTCGCGATCAGCTCGTCCCGACAAATGCGGCGGATATTCTCCAAAGACTGCTTCGCCCCGTGCCCCGACACCGCACGGCTCTCCTGCGAAACGCACGCCTTGATATACACAAAGAACAGACGGTCAAATCGGTTCTGTGTCTGCTCGTCATAGCCGAGTTCTTTAAGCGTGCGGCTCATCTCACGATAAAAATGGCAGGAACGCTCAAATCGGTCGGCGCGATAGCTCCTGGTCAGTGACGCGGAATTCGATCGATAATGATAGCCGATATACGAGGTCGTGCACGCACCGTTCGCGTGCTGTAAATACGCAATATTGAACGGCAGATCCTCGGATAGGATCTCCCGCTCGGACAGGAACCGAAGTCCCTGCTCACGAATCGGCTCTACAGAATAAAGCACGCCCCAGACGCACATCTCAAGGCTGTCCTTCTTATCCGGCAGCGAGCCGAGCAAGCGGGGGGCAAACGCGCTGCGCGCTCCCTCTCCTGCAAACACCTCGTCGGCGTAATCCGTGCGGTAAAACACCGTGCCGTCATCCTGCACACGCTGAAAACCACTCTTACACATATCCGTGCCGGTCTCCCTCAGCGTGCGCGTCATCATCTCGAGCCAGTCGGGTGCGAGGTAATCGTCCGAATCGACAAACGCGACATATTCTCCCGTAATATTATCCAGTCCCGTGTTGCGCGCCATACCCAGACCCGCGTTCCGCTTATGCACGACGCGCACGCTGTCATGCTGTGCCGCGTACTCGTCGCAGATCGCACCGCTGTTGTCCTTAGAGCCGTCATCCACCAGCAGGATCTCGTAAAACGGCTCGGTCTGGGAAAGCAGACTGTCAATACACTCACGCAAATATTTTTCTACATTATAAACGGGAACGATGACACTTACTTTCATCATTCTTCCCCTTTCTGTTGCTCACCGTCCGCCTCAAGCGCATTAAGGATGCGGGTGATGTTCACGTGACGGCTCGCGCCGAACGGCTCATAGGATGCCAGAATAAAATCCTTTCTGGCCAACTGCGGGATCACCGTGATTCCCGTATCCAAGCCCTGCCACTTTTTGCAGGTGAAGAACAGCTTGTTCTTATACGGCAGCTGCAAAAACGCCCGCACGTCCCGCTCGGTGCAGCCGTTCTGGTCATTGAACTTGACCAGCAAGCGGTTCCAGTTGATGCGCTTGCAGCGGCGGCGCCACTTTTCGGTGGCCTCCTGCTCACTGTGGTAGTGCAGGAAAAAGATCTCCACCTGCTCATCCCCCAGCGATAACACGCCGATCGGGTAACGACCGAAGCGCTTGTCCCCCGCGAGCTGCGGTGCGTCCTTCCAGCGGGATTCCTCCGGCTGTACGAAAGACAGCTCCGCTTCGACGTATTCCCGCAGGCGGGCGACAAATTTCACATAGTCTTCTGCCATAAAGAACAAACCCACCGTCGGGGAATTTTTCGGCAGATTATAGCTCTCGTACACCATCCCGCCCCAGCAGTTGTTGGAGATGATGGTGAAGTCCGTGTCGGTCAGCTGCTTTTTTCTCCATTCGGCAAACGCTTTGCGGCGGTACTTAAGCACCTTCAGCCGCAAGCCTTCATACGTGGGCATATTATTCCCCTTTCTTTCGTTGCCTGCAGTACTCCTCGTACAGTTCCTTCATCCGATCGGCATTGGCCACCACGTCGTAGCCCGCCGCGGTAATCTTTTGTATCCACGCGCCGCTCTGCGCGGCGCGGTCGTGCGCGGGTGCGGTCTCGCGCACCGCATCCACCCACACGCGGGTGCTGTCGATCGGCAAATACCGCAAAGAGCCCGTAAGATTTGCTTCGGTCGCCACCGTGTCCGCTACCAGACAGGGCAGACCCGCGGCCTGTGCTTCCACCAGCACGACGGGCAGACCCTCGTGCAGCGACGGCAGCACAAACAGATCCATCGCCTGGAAATAGCAGCGCGCCTTGGTCGACTTGCCCATAAACAACACCTTGTCGTCCAGGCCGAGCCGATGCGCCTTCGCCTTCATCTCGTCCAGCAGCGCACCGTCGCTGAGCAACAGCAGCAGATAGCGGTCGTCCTCTTTGACCAGCTCGGCAAACCAATCCAGCAGGAAGGTGTGATTCTTCTGCTCGATGAAGTTGCCGACGTGTCCGATGACCGTGCGGTCACCCGCACCGATCTGCGCACGGTACTCTTCCCGCACAGCCGGATCGTACCGATACTGTTCAAGCTCGATGCCGTTCTTGAGCACCGTGAAGGGGTGCTTACCGTACAACCAGCGGCCGGCATCCTCGCCGCAAGCAAAGCCGTGGGTGTAACAGCGGCGAAACAGCGGACTGAGCAGCTTATGCAGCGTCACGTGCGAGCAGGTGGTGTTGTGCGAGTGCACAATGCGCACAGGCACCCGCGCAAACAGCGCCGGCAGGACGTCCGGCAGCATCATCGCGCTGTTGCCGTGGATATGCACCACGTCGTAGCCGCCTTCCTTACACACGCGGTAAAGCTGCCACATATACCTCAGCGGATTCGAATTGCGGGGGATGTAGTACACCGCGGCACCGTTCCCCTCAAGCTCTGCGCGATATTCTTCGCTGATCTCGTTCTTCACCACAAAGTCGATCGACGTCGCCGTGCGATCCATATTGCGGTAATAGTTCATAATCACCGACGTGATGCCGTTGAGGCGAAAACGTACGGTATTCACGATCAAAACCTTCATTTATCCATAAACCTCTTGCCGCTCCTTGGAAGCGTTGTTTTTAATCACGTATTCGCCGATGTCGGTAAGCACCACGTCGTGCTGGATGCCGCGCTCCTCAACGGGCGGCAGCTTCATATAGTCGCCGTAGATCTCGGTCAGCATCTGCTCGGTGCGCAGCGGAACGCGGAACTCGTATCCCTCGAAGGGCAGCGTACGCGTCTGCTGAAGATCCTCGTCGGTGATGACACTCTGATACCACTCGGTGTCTACGTAACGGCCCGTGGGACGCCGCTCATACAGGCGGCGCAGCTTTTCCGCCAGCTTCAGCGCGCCGTCCTTGCGCAAAAAGAAGAACGCCGCACTCATGAGCTTAGCAAACTTTCGCCGCTTCGGCTTAATAAAAGCATAATCCGTCTTGCCGAGTGCCGCCCATTTGACACACTTTGCCGCGCGGAAATGCAGCCACTGCTGCCAGGAGCGCTTCGGCATAACGTCGAACGGGAAAATGTCCAGAAAAATGCCGTTGTGCTGCTTGGAATTAACGGCGTAATCCTCCATAAGCGCCGTGCCGTTAAGGCGGATCTTAGCACTGCCGAACGCATACGCGGGATCGGTCTGCCCCGTCTGCAGGAAAAAGTCCTCCCCCAGCTCCGACGGCGCTATCTGCAGGAATTTCTCATAATCCTCGCGCGGCATTCCGACGTCCATATCGTCATCCCACGGGATAAATCCCTGATGGCGCACCGCGCCGAGCAGGGTGCCGTAAGTCAAAAAATATCTCAGCCCGTTTTTCTCGCATATACGCTGAAATTCCAGCGCTATATCTAAGATACAGCGCTGGAGTTCTCTGAGTTTATCCGCCATGTTACATTGCCCCTTTTGCAAGAAGTTTTTATTTCAACATCTCGTCCACGATGGCCGAAAACTGTTCGTTGAAGCGCGCATTGTTGCTCTTATGCTCCGAGGGCATTGCTTCGATCAACTCCTCGTATCGCAACAGAATATCCTTGAGATCCGCAATGTCTTCTACGACAAACATATTCCCTTGGCGCGCCTGCACCTCTTTGGCAAACGAGATCTGGTGATCGTTGACATGCTCGTCAAACTTCTTCTGACGTGGGACGACCACCGGAATCTTTCCGACCTGGAAGGGCATAATGAAGCTGGACGGGCCGCCGTGGGTGACCACAACGCGCGCCTCATTCACATACGCCACCATCTTCTGATACGGATAGAACTTGTCCCACGTGCAGTGCTGCGGCTCATAGGTGCTGTAGCCCGTCTGAATAACGACCTCATCCTCGATGACCCCGCTGCCCTTCAACTCGTCAATATAGCGCACCAAGCGGTCAAATGCCTGCTCGTGCGTACCAACTGTGACAAAAATCACGGTTTCTTGCCCCTTTCCGATCAGAAGATGCTGCCAAGGTTGATCGCCTTGGGGTACACCTGCTTCATTTCCTCCCACTGGACAATAAACTTGTCCGCGATGGGATACACCATCTTGCCGGTCATCGTCGAGGTGTTGATGCGATCAAGCACCTCTATGTAGATCAACTTGACGCCGAACAGCTTGCCCAAATAAAAAAACGGCACCGCTACTGCCGCGCCGGTAGAAATGATCACATCCGGACGCTCCTTGCGCAACACCTTCCACGCCAATCTCGTGTTGATGATCAGTGCTTTTAAACTGCGATTTGTGGGATAGTAGCAATGATAGACCGATTCGCCTTCCAGCAAGCTGTTTGCATCGTCTTTATTGAACGTGACCCAGAAGCGCTCCTTGTCTTCCCAAAACGGCCTCAGCATATACAAATGCGTTAAATGCCCTCCGGAAGAACCGGTTAAACACACTTTCATTCTTCTACCTCATCTCAAAATCATCCTGTGTTTTATCAACGATTCCCGTTAATCCGATCCGCTCAGCGGAAATGCCCGCCGTATAGCATTTTTGATTATACACCATTTGTCGCCATTTAGCAAGTGGAAAAGTTATTATTACGCGTGCGCGCGCGTATGATATCCTCGCTGATTCATAAATTGTGCTATTTTCGCTTAAAAAAAGCCCGCCGTCCGTGACACGGACGGCGGGCTTTTTTAGTCATTTAAGCGCTGCTTTCAAAAACACCCTGACCGCGCAGGTATAGGCGGCCGGATCGGTCATATAGGCGATGCCGTGGTCGGCGGCAGGAACGGTCACGAGCGTCGCACGGGACGCACAGGCGGCTGCCAGCTCGCGGCTCATCGCGCAGGGTACGAGCGCATCGACGCCGCCGTGGATAAACAGAATCGGCACCCGCGCACGCGCCACCGCCGCAAGGGCATCCCCGTCGGACAGACGAAACCCGCCGTACAGCCACGCGCTCAGGCGCACAAGCGGCATCGCGAGCGCGGGCGACAGTTTAAGATTACGACGGCAAACATCGCGGATAATGGCGGCGGCCGATGTGTACGGACAGTCGGCGATGATCCCCGCGACCTGCGACGGAAGCTCTGCCGCCGAGGCCATCAGCACCGTCGCCGCGCCCATCGAGACGCCCCACAGGGCGATCGGCGCGTCGGGGGCTTTCTCGGCGATAAACCTCGCCCAATCCACGCAATCAAGCTGTTCGCGCACGCCGAAGGAGATGACCCGCCCGCCGCTCTCGCCGTGGGCGCGCTGGCTGACAAGCAACACGTTGTGTCCCAGCTCCTTGGCAATTTTGAAGCACCCACACATATCCTGATACGAGCCGCGGTAGCCATGCACCAGGATGTGCGTCGGCGCACCCTCGTGAAAAACGTAGTGGCGCGCGTGCAGCGCAACGCCGTCGCGCGCGAGAATGCGCGCGGGCTCATACGCCTCGCCCTCGAGCTGCTCCACCAGCTCGACGAGCTGTTCCCAACAGCGGGAATATACCCCGCCGCGGGGGTACTCCACCCGATCGTGCGGCATCGGCCACCGCACAAAGCAGCGCACGAAGATCCAACAGCACACCGCCAGCAACAGCGCCGCCGCCGCGAAAAATGTCAAAAAAATCATATTTCCACCTCGATAAAAATAACCGCCCCGAGGAGCACTCCCCGAGGCGGTCAGCCTGTGTGTAGTATTCGCTTACGGTCCGCAAAGTATACGTCGCGTCCGCATGCACGCGAAAAAGCAACCGCCCCGACGTATCCGTGGATACATCGGGGCGAGACTTTCTCACGTTTTACACAGCTTCATCACGAGGGCGGTGGGAAGCAGTTTTGCCAGCACGCGATAGAATTTGAAAAACGCGGTCGGGGTATACACGCCGCGTCCCGCTGCTGCCTTGACGAGCGCGCGGTCGGCGACCCTCTGCGGGTTGCAATACGGCAGGCGGTCGAAGGTCGCCGAGCGGCCCGTGATGTCCGCCACGGAGAGGAACTCCGTCGCCATCGGGCCGGGGCACACCGCGAGCACATTCACCCCGCGCGGGCGCAGTTCCTCGCGCAGGCCCCGCGACAGATGCAGGTCAAACGCCTTAGTCGCGGAATACACCGTCATACGCGCGGTCGGCGCAAAGGCGGCGATGGAGGCGATGTTGATGATAAAGCCACCCTTCGCCATAAAGGGGAGCACCGCCGTCGCCATCGCGGTCAGACCGCGGCAGTTGAGGTCGACCATCCGCGTCTGGGTGCGCCAATCGCTGTCGATCATATCGTTGAGTTCACCCAAGCCCGCGTTGTTAATGAAGATCTGCACGGCGGGTTTTTCGGCGGCAAGGCGCGCCTCGAACGCCGCATAACTCGCCTCGGCGGTCAGATCCAGCGGGAACACCTCGACGGGAATGGGGCAGCCCTGCGCCATCGCCGCCAGACGGTCGGCGCGGCGGGCGATGAGCCAAATTTGCTCCAGATCGGGATACCGTTTAACGATGCTGTCATAGAAGGCCTGCCCCAGACCTGCCGACGCACCCGTAATAATGGCGATGTTCATAAAGATCACTCCTTTTATCCACACTATACCACAGATCGGTGGAAAAGAAAAGCCCGCAGGCGAAAATTCGCCTGCGGGTAGCCAAAGCATCAGTCCTTGATCGGCTGCCAACAGCGCTCGCGGCGATTGCGCAGGCAATCGGGATCGCTCTTGCGGCGGTCGCAGTGGTAGCAGATCTCGTTGGTGAGCACGGGCGCGTCGGAGAAATATTCGTCAAGGTTCATAAAGGTGGTGCGCGCGATATCCGCGAGCGCCTCCTCGGTGAGGAACGCCTGATGCGAGGTCATAATGACGTTCGGGCGGGACACGAGCAGGGACAGCGTTTCGTCCAACACGGGGATGTCGGAGTTATCCTCGAAGAAGAGGTCGGCCTCCTCCTCGTACACATCCAGTCCCGCGCCGCGCACGGCGCCGCTGTTGAGCGCCTCGAGCAGCGCCTCGCTGTCCACCAGCCCGCCGCGCGAGGTGTTGATGAGGAATACGCCCTTCTTCATCTTCGCAAAGGCATCGCCATCAAGCAGATGGCGATTCTCCTTGGTCAGCGGGCAGTGCAGAGAGATAACGTCACTGCGTTCAAGCAGCTCATCGAGGGTCACATAATCCAGCCCGCTGTCCGCAGCGGGATAAGGGTCGTAGGCGAGCACCTGCATCCCGAAGCCGCGGCAGATGTCGATGAACACCCGCCCGATCTTGCCCGTGCCGATGACGCCGACGGTCTTGCCGTACAGATCCATCCCGCCGAGGCCGACGAGGCTGAAATTGAAATCGCGGGTGCGGATATACGCCTTGTGCACCTTACGGTTGAGGCACAAGAGCAGCGCCATCGCGTGCTCCGCGACCGCGTGGGGCGAGTAGGCGGGCACACGCACGATCACGAGCTTACCGTAGGCCGCCTTACGGTCGACGTTGTTGTAGCCCGCGCAGCGCAAAGCGAGCACCTTCACGCCGCATTCGTACAGAATGTCGATCGCCGCCGCGTCGATGGTGTCATTGACAAAGGCACACACCGCGTCACACCCCGCCGCGAGGCGCGCGGTGCGGGCGGTGAGCTTGGTCTCAAAATAGACGATCTCGTACCCCGTGTTGGCACGGTCGAACCACAATTTATCGTAAGGCTTAGTGTCAAAAAACGCCAATTTTTTCATCGAAATTCCCTCCCGAGGAAAGTATGTGAAATAGGGCGGTTGGTATTCCCGCCGACACGATGATATCACAATTTTAGTCGGTTTACAAGGGGACTTCCTCTTTTTGTTTATAGTGCGCACAAGCCGGTGTGTCGGGCTTGCGATGCTTCAGACGCGGATAACGGCAATGCCCGCAATACACGATTATGTATCCCCTGCCGTGTCGGACGTAATGTTGAATGTAGTGTTTGCAATTTTCGCAGATTTGTGTCATAAAATCATCTCCTCGAAAAACATTATAGAGTTTATAACACTAAAAGTCAATAGAGAAATAAACTCTATGCTATAATTTTTTTGAGGTGGATAGATGATGAATTATAATGAGCGTATCCGAAAACTGCGCGAGGATGCCGACAAGACTCAGACCGCGATTGCCGCACTGCTGAATGTGGGGCAAAAGACCTACAGCGACTATGAACTCGGCAAAACAAGAATCCCCGTAGACAGTCTGATTATTTTGGCCAAGCTGTACGATGTGAGTATGGATTACATTTGCGGTGTCAGCATGGTCAAAAACACATTCCCAAAGAAATAACGAAATTGCGTCAGCAATTCTGACGTTTAGGATGAGTAACAATGAATTATCATAAACGCTTACGCGATTTAAGAGAAGATCGCGATCTCACGCAAGCCGAAGTCGGGAAAGTGCTGCAAAAATCGCAGCAAGGGTATAATCACATTGAGGCAGGCAGAGCGGAATTGAAAATTGACGATTTGATCAAGCTTTGCCGTTTTTATGATGTTTCCGCAGATTATCTGATCGGCTTGACCGATAAGAAAAAATCGTATAAATAGGAAACGGGCGATTAATAATCGCCCCTACAAGCTCAATTTAAGTTTCTTCGTAGGGGCGGATGCCCACATCCGCCCGTTTTGGTTTGCGCAACTTTTGCGGGTCGTCGAGACCGCCCGTCACGGCGAAGATCCGATCTCGCACATTTACAAAAACTTCATTTTTGCGTGACGATTTCGACACAGTTCTCTGCTATGATAAAGGCGTACCCCCAGCGGTACACGCGTTTTTTCATTTTTCTCCTCTTTCTTTTTCATCCTCTTTTGAGCAGTCCCGACCCACCCCGTCGGGACTGCTCCTTTTTGCGGATTTTTTACCCGTCGCGGGGCATACTACCCACGGAGGAATGTCTATGTTACCAGCTCAACCACTCACCGCGTGGCAGCGAGCCGCCGCGCTGGCAACGGAGGG
>CAJGCA010000007.1 GCA_904501705.1 Clostridiaceae bacterium
ACCGCTTCGGGGGATTGGAACTCCTCGCTCGGCTCCAGCAGCCACGAGAAATCGTAGGGATTGATACCCAGTGTGGCGCGCACCATCTCGTGCGTGTCCAGCTCGGCGCTCGCGATGAAATCGCCGCTGTAGATGAGATTAAAGCCGTAGACCTCGCCCGCCGTCTCGGTGGTATCGGACGGCATCAGCGCGAAGAAGGGGTTCTGATAATGGCTGCTCGCGCCGCGCTTGGAATCGGCGCGCTGCACGCCGTGGATGAGCTCGCGGCGTTCGATCTGCCGCTCGCGCGCCCACATACCCGGCAGGTGCAGCATATCGAACTGACTGTCGTAGAAGTCGACCGACGCCGACGCGACTTGCATCAGGCGCATATTCTGATCACCGCCGTTGACGACGCGCACCGAGCGAGCGATCGCATCGTAGGCAGGAATGACGGTGTACAGCAGATAGACACTGAGGTTCGTCAGCGCGTCCTTGAGATGCAATTCCAGCGTCTGCGCTTCGGCGGCGTTCGCGTAGGTGGCGGGCAGACCCGCGAGCTTCGGCTTGCCGTCGGTGATGGTGTGGCCCGCGTACTCCAGCTTGGTGATGCGGCTACCGTCGCGCTCAAACTGTACATGGAAGGCGGGATCGCGCATATCGCCGCTACCGTAGACGGGATATTCCAGCGGCAGACAGCCGGTGGTGAGGAAATCGACATCCTCCATTCTTCCCGTGTCCCACGCGAGGAACATCGAGGGGAAGGAACTCTTCCAAGTCGTGAGCGGCGGCATCTCGCGTAGGGTCTTACCCCAGTAGGCGTGCAGAGGGATGCGCCCGTCGAACAGCTCGATGATGTAGGTGGAGTTATCGGTATGCAGAAAAAATTGATTGGTTTCTTTTTTGAATATGATTGGCATAATCCTCTCTCCTTATTACTTCTTATAGACCTATTTTACCAAATCCTTACAGCCTTTTCAATATGTTAAACGCAGAAAAATGCTTTTTGGTAGAAAAAACCGTCCTTTTGGGAAAGGAGAGGTAATGGTGTAATGAATGCGTGTGACGGATAAATTTATAGCAAAATCCTTGACAACCGTGTTTTGTGGTGTTAAACTGAATGAAAGCGTTGATGGGGACGGCCCCAGTGCGGTTTTCTCAGAGAGTGCCCGGTTGGTGAAAGGGCGCAAAACCGTCGGACAAGCCCACCACCCCGGAGTGTGCGCCGAAATAAGGCGCGCCGGTTGACAGCCGTTATCGGTCACTATGAGTGCGATAGTTTTGTCGCAGAAATAGGGTGGAACCACGAGGCCTTATTGCCCCGTCCCTTGTTTGGGACGGGGCTTTTTTATTTTAAGAAACATATTAATGCAGAGGAGAGATTTCTATGCTGAACATTACGTTACGCGGAGACGTCCGTGAGGTGGCGGAGGGCACGACGCTGGACGCGCTGTGCCGCGACATCTCGATGGGTCTGTACCGCAACACCTGTGCGGCGCGGGTGAACGGTGTCGTTACCGACCTGCGTGCCGAGCTGACCGCCGACGCCGAGGTGGAGTTCCTCACCTTTGACGATCACGACGGGCAGAAGACCTACTGGCACACCACCTCGCACGTGATGGCGCAGGCGGTCAAGCACCTCTATCCTGAGGTAAAGCTGACCATCGGCCCGTCGATCGACGAGGGCTTCTATTACGATTTTGACGCCCCGATGAGCATCACCCCTGAGGTGCTGACGGCGATCGAGGCCGAGATGAAGGCGATCATTAAGGAGAACCCCGAGATCACCCGCTTCACCCTGCCGCGCGACGAGGCACTCGTGCGTATGCAGGACGAGCCGTATAAGGTGGAGCTGATTAACGATCTGCCCGCCGACGCGGAGATCTCCTTCTACACGCAGGGCGAGTTTACCGACCTGTGCGCGGGTCCGCACCTGCCCGAGGTGGGTCGCATTAAGGCGTTTAAGCTGCTGTCCGCGACGGGCGCTTATTGGCGCGGCGATTCCAAGAAAAAGATGCTCACCCGTATCTACGGCATCTCTTTCCCGAAGGCGAGCCTGCTCGAGGAGCACCTGACCCGTCTCGAAGAGGCGAAGAAGCGCGATCATAACAAGCTCGGTCGCGAGATGGAGCTGTTCACGACGGTGGACTGCATCGGTCAAGGGCTGCCGATCCTGCTGCCGAAGGGCGCGCGCATCATCCAGCAGCTGCAGCGCTGGATCGAGGACGAGGAGCAGAAGCGCGGCTATCTGCTCACCAAGACCCCGCTGATGGCGAAGCGTGACCTGTATAAGATCTCGGGTCACTGGGATCACTATTTGGACGGTATGTTCGTGCTGGGCGACCCCCACGATGAGACGAAGGAGTGCTTTGCTCTGCGTCCGATGACCTGCCCGTTCCAGTATCAGGCGTACCTCAACCGCGCGCGTTCCTATCGCGATCTGCCGATGCGCTTCGGTGAGACCTCGACCCTGTTCCGTAACGAGGATTCGGGTGAGATGCACGGGCTTATCCGCGTGCGTCAGTTTACCATCTCCGAGGGTCACCTCGTGATCCGTCCCGATCAGCTCGAGGAGGAGTTCCGCGGCTGCTTTGAGCTCGCGAACTACTGTATGGAGACACTGGGTCTCAAGGAAGATTGCACCTTCCGTTTCTCGCAGTGGGATCCCAACAACACCGACAAATACGAGGGTACGCCCGAGCAGTGGGAGACCGCGCAGGGCGTTATGAAGAAGATTCTCGACGACCTCGACATCGACTATAAGGTCGGTATCGACGAGGCGGCGTTCTACGGCCCGAAGCTGGACATCCAGATCAAGAACGTGTTCGGCAAAGAGGACACCCTCATCACCATCCAGATCGATATGCTGCTCGCCGAGAAGTTCGGGATGGTCTACACCGACGCCGACGGACAGAAGAAGCTGCCCTACATCATCCACCGCACCTCGATGGGCTGCTACGAGCGCACGCTCGCCCTGCTGATCGAGAAATACGCGGGTGCGTTCCCGTTGTGGTTGGCACCCGAGCAGGTGCGCGTACTGCCGATCTCCGAGCGTTTGCTCGACAAGGCGGGCGAGATCACCGAGCAGCTCAAGGCGGCGGGTATCCGCGCAGAGCTTGACACCCGTAACGAGAAGATGGGCTACAAGATCCGCGAGGCGCAGATCGACAAGGTGCCGTATATGCTGGTCATCGGCGACAAGGAAGCCGAGCAGGGCGTGGTGTCGGTGCGCCACCGCAAGGACGGCGACCTCGGCACGATGACGCTCGAGGCGTTCCTCGGCAAGGCACTCACCGAGATCGCGACCAAAGCGAGATAAGGAGAATGAAAGATGAAAAAGCTTGTACGCAGAAGAGCAAAGAATATTATCGGCGCATTCGTTTCGGGTATTGGTTTTATCGGCTTCGGCTTGTTGGTCTTGATGATGTCGGGCAGAGTGGGTATTGACGTAGAAACGCAAAATGCCGAGGATATTTCCTATCTGTCGATGGAAGAAGACAACGTCTACTGGATCGAAGAACTGACGGTGGTCGATTGTTACGCCAAGCGAGAGGAAAGCGGCGTCCATTATTTTATCGTATCCTATGAGGATATGCGCGGTAATACCGTGCTTGCCAGTCTGTCGGTGAACTCCTCGGAGGATCCTTGGGATGCGACACAGAACTACCTTGATGATGCTGACGCGCGTGTCGGTGATTGCGTACTTAAGGGATATTATGAGCTTCGCGAGGATAAGTCGGAGGATGCGGTTACGCGCGCCTCGTATTTTAGCAACGGCGTGTCTAATCACAAGAAGGATGGGAATATTCCGCTAAGCGCGGTATCTCTAAGAAGTGTCCTTCGTTACAAGTGCGACACCTATGATGAGCTGGTTGCCCTATCCGATGTTACGGGCGGTGTAACGAAGTTTATGGCGATCTTCTCGATGGCCATCGGTGTTCTTGCGATATACGCCGGCTTTAGGTGGATAAGCATTAACAAGAAGCTGGATGCACAAGAGGCGGCCGCCAAAAAGACGTCGCAGCAGACGCTTAATCAGGTTTTTGCCGATTCGGGCATGTTCAGTAACGCGCAGGTGCGTAAAGTTGCCCCCGCACAACCTACACAACCCGCACAGCCTGCACGACCCACGGCGCCCGCACAGCCTGTGGCACCCGTACAGCCTGCGGCACCTGTCGCTCAGCCCGCGGCACCCGTTGCTCCTGCCGCTCCCGTGTCGGATAAGATGGCAAAGCTCAACGAGTATAAAGCGTTGGTGGATGCCGGCTATATGACACAGGAAGAATTTGATCAAAAACGCAAAGAGATTTTGCAGTTGACCTAATAACAAAGGACACCCGATGCCGTTCGGCATCGGGTGTCCTTTTTAATTAGCTTATTGCATTTGCTGCATCGACTGCTCGAGCAGAGCGAGCTTCTCCTGAAGCTGCGCGGCCTGCGCGCGCGCACCGTCAACCACGGCGGCGGGAGCCTTGTCGGTGAACGCCTTGTTGTTAAGACGCCCCATCACGCCGTCGAGCTGCTTCTGCACGTTCGCCTTTTCACGGGCCAGGCGCTCAAGCTCAGCGGCCTTGTCGACCAGCTCGTCGAGCGGGATCTTGACCGTCGCGTCGGCGGTGACGATGTTCACCGTGCCGTCGACGGCGAAGCTCTCGCCGATCTTGACGTCGGCGGCAGAGGCGAGTCTCTGCAGGAAGGGCACGCCCGCCGCGAAGGTATCCGCGAAGGCGGTCTCGATGTAGAGGTCAGCCTTACGAGAGGGCGGTACGTTCATTTCGGCGCGGCGGTTGCGGATCGCGCGGATCGCCGCCATAATGCGCTCCATCTCCTTTTCTTCCGCGGGGAAGTGGAGAGCCTCGTCGTAGGTCGGCCACACGGAGCACATCAGCGTCTCGCCCTCGTGGGGCAGGGACTGCCAGATTTCCTCGGTGACGAAGGGCATAAAGGGATGCAGGAGCTTTAACATACCCGTCATCACGTACACGAGCACACGGCGCGCGCCGTCAGCGTCCGCGCCCTGCAGGCGGGACTTGCACAGCTCGATGTACCAGTCGCAGTAGGTATCCCAGATGAAGTCGTACAGCTTGCTCACCGCGATACCGAGCTCGAACTTCTCGAGGTTATCGGTGACCGCCTGCGCGAGATCGTTAAAGCGGGAGAGGATCCACTTATCCTCCAGCGTCAGCTCCTCGGGCAGGGTGAGGGCGACCTCGTGTCCCTCGAGGTTCATCAGCACGAAACGCGCGGCATTCCACAGCTTGTTGGCGAAGTTGCGGGAGGCCTCGACCTTGTCGGTCATATAGCGCATATCGTTTCCGGGGGAGTTGCCCGTCGCGAGCATAAAGCGTAGCGCATCCGCGCCGTACTTGTCGATCTCCTCGAGCGGGTCAACGCCGTTGCCGAGGGATTTCGACATCTTGCGGCCCTGCGAGTCGCGCACCAGACCGTGGATAAGCACCGTCTTAAACGGCACCTTGTCGGTGTAGGCGAGACCCGAGAAGATCATACGACTTACCCAGAAGCCGATGATATCGTAGCCGGTCACCAGCGTGTCGGTGGGGTAGAAGTAGTCGAGTTCTTCCGTCTTGTTCGGCCAGCCGAGGGTGGAGAAGGGCCACAGCGCGGAGGAGAACCAGGTATCGAGGGTGTCGGGATCCTGCGTCAGGTGGGTGCCGCCGCACTTCGGGCAGACGGCGGGCGCTTCTTTTGCGACTACGGTCTCGCCGCAGTCGTCGCAGTAGTACGCGGGGATCTGATGTCCCCACCACAGCTGACGGGAGATGCACCAGTCACGGGTGGCGCGCATCCAGTTGAGGTAGTTCTTGGTGAAACGCTCGGGCACAAAGGTGATCTCACCCTTTTCCACCGCCTCGATGGCGGGACCGGCGAGCGGCTCCATCTTGACGAACCACTGTTTAGACACCATCGGCTCGATGACTTGGTGGCAACGGTAGCAGGTGCCGACGTCGTGCTTGAGGTCCTCGGTCTCTTTGAGATAGCCGCCCGCCTCGAGATCGGCGAGGATGGCCTTGCGCGCCTCGAGGGTGGTCATACCGGCATACTTACCGCAATCCAGAACCTCGGGCTCGTCTACTGCACCGCGACCGCTGGCGATCAGCTCGTCGGCCGCGGCCTTGTCCGCCGCCCCCGTCATATGGCCGTCGTAGGTGAACACGCGCACGACGGGCAGGTCGTGCCGTTTGCCGACCTCGGAGTCGTTGGGGTCGTGGGCAGGGGTGATCTTCACGACACCCGTACCCTTGGTCATATCCGCGTGCTCGTCGCACACGATCGGAATCTCTTTGTTAAGCAGCGGCAGAATGACGTGGCAGCCGTGCAGGTGTGCATAGCGCTCGTCCTCGGCATTGATCGCCACGGCAGTATCGCCGAGCATCGTCTCGGGACGGGTGGTGGCGAGTTCAAGCTGTTCGCCCGTCTCCTTGACGGTGTACAGCAGATGCCAGAAATGGCCGTCCTTCTCCTCGTATTCCACCTCGGCATCCGAGATGGAGGTGTTACAGGTGGGACACCAGTTGACCATACGGTTGCCGCGGTAGATGAGTCCCTGCTCGTACAGACGGACAAACACCTCTTTGACCGCCGCGGAGCAGCCCTCGTCCATCGTGAAACGCTCGCGCTCCCAGTCGCAGCTCGAGCCGATGGTCTTGAGCTGGCTGACGATGCGGTTGCCGTAGGTCTCTTTCCAAGCCCAGGCGCGCTCAAGGAATCCCTCGCGACCGAGCATATCCTTGGTTAAGCCCTCTTTGCGCATCGCCTCGACCACCTTCGCCTCGGTGGCGATGGATGCGTGGTCGGTGCCGGGCATCCACAGGGTCTCATAGCCCTGCATTCTGCGCCAGCGGATGAGAATATCCTGCAAGGTGTTATCCAATGCGTGTCCCATGTGCAGCTGTCCCGTGATGTTGGGGGGCGGCATCATAATGGTGTAGGGTTTCTTCTCGCTGCCATCGGCGTTCTTTGCGTGAGCAACAGCGTGGAAATAGCCGCCGTCCTGCCAGAACTGATAGATGCGCTTTTCCACTTCCTTCGGCTCGTACACCTTGGCGAGTTCTTTGCGTTGTGCCATAATTTATTCGTTCCTTTCGGGATTAGTTCGGGTTGGTTTTATTAGTGAATAGCGCTGCCGGGGACCATATCGTCCACGAACAGAACCTTGACGTCCTCGGAGCCGTCCTCCTTCTTCTGCGAGGCGGCGAGAATCATACCCTGACTCTCCACACCGCACAGCACGGCCGGTTTCAGGTTCGCGACCAGCACGATCTTGCGGCCGATAAGCTCATCGGGGGTGTACCACAGCGCGATGCCGGAGGCAACGGTGCGGGGGGTGGCTGTGCCGTCATTGAGGGTGAGTTTAAGCAGTTTTTTCGCCTTCTTGATCGGCTCGCAGGCGGTGATCTCCGCGACGCGCAGGTCCACCTTCATAAAGTCCTCAATGCCGATCTGCGGCAGAAAGGCGATGCCCGCCTTCTCCTCTTCTGCCTTCGCGGCGGCTTCGATTTCCGCGGCGATCTCCGCGAGCAGCTTCTCTCCGTCGATACGGGCAAAGAGCGGGGTCGGCGTGCCGACCGCGTAGCTGTCCACCGCGCCGAAGGCGGCGGCATTCATCTCGGTGACGGCATCGGCGACCTGCAGCTGTGCGTGGATCGCCTTGCCCGTCGAGGGCATAAAGGGCGTCAGCAGGATGCCGAGCACGCGGATGCAGTCGAGCAGGTTGTAAAGAACAGCGGCGAGCTGCTCCTTGTTTGCCTCGTCCTTGGCGAGCGCCCACGGGGCGGTCTCGTCGATATACTTGTTGCATCGCTTGGCAAGTGCCATCACCGTCTCGGCGGCGTCGGCGTTGTGCCATACGTCCATCTGCTCCTTGTAGCGGGCGATGGTCGCGTTGCAGAAATCCACCAGCTCCTGTCCGAGCGCGTCCTGCGCAGCGGGGCGGGCGACGGTGCCGCCGAAATATTTGTTGGTCATCGCGATCGAGCGGTTGACGAGGTTGCCCAGCGTGTTCGCCAGATCGGTATTATAGCGGTTGATGACGTTCTCGTAGGTGATGGTGCCGTCCTGCGCGAAGGGGATCTCGGTGAGCAGATAGTAGCGCACCGCGTCGACGCCGAAGCGTGACGCTAACTCGTCGGCGTAGATGACATTGCCCTTGGATTTGCTCATCTTATCCTCGCCCGACAGCAGCCACGGATGTCCGAGCACCTGTTTCGGCAGCGGTTCGCCGAGTGCCATCAGGATGATCGGCCAGTAGATGGTGTGGAACCGCACGATATCCTTGCCGATGACGTGCAGGTCGGCGGGCCAGTATTTCTTGTAGAGATCGGACGGACCGTCGGGGTCGTAGCCCGCACCGGTGATGTAGTTGGACAGCGCATCGATCCACACGTACATCACGTGCTTGTCGTCAAAGTCCACGGGAATGCCCCAAGTGAAAGACGAGCGGGACACGCACAGGTCGTTAAGACCGGGTTTTAAGAAGTTGTTGATCATCTCGTTGCGGCGGGATTCCGGCGCAAAGAAGTTCGGGTTTTCCTCATAGTATTTCAGCAGGCGATCCTGATACTTGCCAAGCTTTAAGAAGTACGCCTCCTCCTTCGCGTCGACGCACTCGCGGCCGCAGTCGGGGCACTTGCCGTCGACGAGCTGGGAGGGAGTGAAGAAGCTCTCGCACGGCACGCAATACTTGCCTTCGTACGCGCCCTTGTAGATGTCACCCTGCTCGTACAGCTTGCGGAAGATCTTTTTGAGCACCGCGACGTGATCCTCATCGGTGGTGCGGATGAAGCGGTCGTAGGTGACGTCCATACAATCCCACACCGCCTTGATGGAGGCGGCGGCACGGTCGACGTACGCCTGCGGGGTCAAGCCCTCCGCCTTGGCGTATTCCTCGATCTTCTGCCCGTGCTCGTCCGAGCCGGTGAGGAAATATACATCAAAGCCCATCATCCGCTTATAGCGGGCGATCATATCCGCGAGCACGATGTCATAGGTATTGCCAATGTGCGGCTTGCGGCTCGCGTAGGCGATGGCTGTCGTGAGATAAAATTTCGGTTTGTCCATTTGGAGATCCCTCCTAATTATATTACAATACTTTATTTTATCATAAATGGCAAAAAATACAATAGGCATTTCGGGATTTTTCCGCGTTGAGTGCAAAAAATTTGAATATGCATAAAAAACTTGATTCTTCAACGAAAAAGTGTTATACTGTATATTGCTATAGAATGACTAAATGTGTCTTGTGATAGCCGAATACGGAAAAGGAGTGGTCGGCGTGCGGCGTTTGCTGTGTGTTTTTTTAGCGATCGTATGTGCGCTGACCTGCGTCGGTTGCTCGCCGTCGGTTGAGGTATCGGAGCCGTCGTCGTCCGCTCCCGAGGCGGTGATGCCGCAGGAGTCGCCCCGCAGTTTCTCTCTTCCGTACAGCAAGGAGGACACCCTCAACCCCTACGCCGCCGCCACGGAGGTAAACGTGGTTCTCGCGGGGCTGCTGTATGACAGTCTCACGGTGATTGACGGCGCTTTCGCACCGCAGCTTTCACTCGCTGCATCGGTCACCTCGACGGACGCGACCCACCTGACAGTGTCGCTCAAGCAGGGGGCGAAATTCTCCGACGGTACGGCGGTGACCGCCGCCGACGTCAAGGCGTCGTTTGACACCGCCCGCAAGAGCGCGCAGTATAAAGAACTGTTGGGAAATGTCACCGCCGCTGCGGTTGATCGCAAAAGCGGCGTGATTACCTTTACGCTCGCGAAGGGCGATCCCAATGCTGCGGCTTGCCTGTCCTTCCCGATCCTCAAGGCGGGGAAGAATACCACCGCCGCAGGCGAGGCACCGCTCGGCGGGGGATTATACGTCTACACCGTGGGGGATAACGGAGCGACACTCACCGCCAACCCTCATTACGGCAAAACGCCGCGCTACGCCACCGTGACGCTGCGTCATCTGCCGAGCGCTGACAGTATGTACTACGGGCTTGCCTCGGGCAGCATCACGTACTATTACGACGATCTCAACGTCGGCGATACGCCGCGTGTATCCGGCGCGAGTGCCAAGGTGGATATGAACGCGCTCACGTATCTCGGCATCAATAGTGGGAAAGCGGCGCTCAACAACGCCACTGTGCGACAGGCGCTCAGCCTGCTGACTGACCGCAAGGTGCTCGCCGCATCCGCTTATGCAGGATGGGCGTTGCCCGCGACACTACCCTTCCATCCGCATTGGAGCGGGGTGAAGGAAACGGAGTCGCTCTTTGGCGGGCAGGAGCTTGCCGCCGCGCTCGAAAAGCTGGAGACTGCCGAGCAAAAGAAACTAAAGTTCGAGCTGATCTACAGCACCGACAGCGCCAACCGCGGTACTCTCGTGGATACCGTGCGTACTCAACTGGAGAGCGCGGGTATACAGGTGATGGTCGTTCCGCTGGCCTATACCGAGTATCTAGCCCGCCTTAAGAACGGACAGTACGACCTCTATATCGGGGAGATTCGCCTGACGGCGAATATGGATCTTTCCCCGCTGTTCGGCGGTGCGGCGCGCTACGGCATTGCCGCAGACAGTGCGGCAGCGACTGCGTATAGCCTCTACCGTACCGGCGAGGGGACACTGCAGGAGTTTCTCACCGCGTTTGGCGAGGAGATGCCATATATCCCGCTTGTGTGGCGATGCGGCTTCGCGGGGCACGATCGGCGTATGTCCGTCGTCACCCCTAACGGGTATGACCCCTATTACGGCTTTGCTAACTGGCATTGATGGGAATATATCTGCTTTGACAGATTTTCATAAAATCACGGAGAAAGGTGTGTATTTTGTATGATTCGTATGGAGAATCGCTACGGAACGATCGAGGTGTCGCAGGAGTATTTCAGCTACCTGGTCGGCAATGCGGTATCCGCTTGTTACGGCGTAGCGGGTATGGTGCGCAGCGGCCCGAAGCAGGGCTTGCGCTCGGTGCTGTCCCGTCGCGCGTATGCCGATGACGGCGTGCACGTTCGCGGCGAGGGTGATCGTCTGGTTGTGGATATCCACATTTCGGTCGTCTATGGAATGAATATTGCGGCGATCGCCAAGAGCATCGTCAATAAGGTGCGTTACACGGTCGAGGAGGCCACCGGTCTGACCGTTAAAAAAGTTAATGTGTTTGTCGACGGGATGAAGCCTGAAGAATAAACGGTCAACCAAAACGGCAGGGGAGTATGCTCTGCCGCATAAAGGAGTGCTGACATGATTAAAGGACCTATGTTGCGGGATGCGATGATCTCCGCATCCAAAGCATTATCGAATGTAAAACAGGACGTTGACGCGCTCAACGTTTTCCCCGTTCCGGACGGTGACACGGGCACGAATATGTCGATGACCATCGGCAACGCTGCGCGTGAACTCAGCCGTCTGGCCGACCCGACCGCCACCGAGGTGGCGGATGTCGCGTCGTCTGCGCTGCTGCGTGGCGCGCGCGGCAACTCGGGTGTTATCCTGTCGCTGCTGTTCCGCGGCTTCTCCAAGGGCCTCAAGGGCATGGAGGAGGCCGATGGCACCGCGCTGGCGCAGGCGCTCACCCTCGGCACCGAGGGTGCGTACAAGGCGGTTATGAAGCCGACGGAGGGCACCATCCTGACCGTCGCGCGTGAGGCCGCTGCCGCGGGCGTTGAGAAAGCGAAGGAGAATAACGATCCCATCGTTGTGTGGGAGGCTATCTGCGAAGAGGCGGAGGCATCTCTCGCGCGTACCCCCGATCTGCTGCCCCAGCTCAAGAAAGCAGGCGTGGTGGATGCCGGCGGTAAGGGCTTGTGCATCGTGATGGAGGAGATGTTGCGCATCTTCAAGGGCGGCGAGATGCTGTCTGACGCGAATGCGGCTGCGGCTGCTCCCGTAAAGCAGAAGAACGCTGTGGCGGAGTTTGAGCAGGATATCACCTTTACCTATTGCACTGAGTTTATTGTCGGCCGCGATAAAAAATGCACGCTGGACCCCCTGTGCTTGCGCGCGTATCTTGAAAGCATCGGCGACTGTGTCGTGGTGGTGGATGATGAAGAGATCATCAAGGTGCACGTGCACACCAACAACCCCGGCAAAGCAATGGAAGAAGCCATCAAATACGGCCAGTTTGAAACCGTCAAGGTGGAGAATATGCGTATCCAGCACGAGAATGCCGGCTGGGTCGAGGAAGAGGACGCGGCTGCCGCGCAGCCTGTTCTCGAGCGCGTCGAGCCCGAGAACGAGTACGGTTTTGTTGCCGTCGCCGCGGGCGAGGGGCTGAAGAGCCTGTTCCACGACGACCTCGCCTGTGACCAGGTGGTGTCGGGCGGACAGACGATGAATCCCTCCACCGACGATATTCTGTCGGCGATCGAGGCGACCCCCGCGAAGACGGTGTTTGTCCTGCCGAATAATAAGAATATCATTCTCGCTGCCGAGCAGGCGGTGCCGCTCGCGGACCGTCGCGTGTGCGTGCTGCCTACCCGTACCATTCCGCAGGGCATTTCCGCGATGCTCGCGTTCGACCCCGACAGCGACGTCGAGGCGAACCTCGTTGCGATGCAGCATGCGGCGGATAACGTGTCGACCGGCTCGCTGACCTTTGCCGCGCGCGACAGCGATTTTGAAGGACATAAGATTAAAGAGGGACAGATCCTCGCGCTGAACAACGGAAAACTGGCGTTCGTGGACGACGACGTCAACCACGCAGTGCCGAAACTCGCCAAAACATTGGCGAACAGCCGCCGCGCCGAGGGCAAGGAACTCAATTTCGTGACCGTTATTTACGGTGAGGACGTCACTGAGGACGAGGCAGAGGCGGTGTGCGAGAGCATCCGCGCGAAACTCGGCGAGGACGTTGACGTGTCCGCACTGCCCGGCGGTCAGCCTGTGTATTACTATTTCCTGTCCATGGAATAACGAGGGATAGAACACACCCATCAAACAAGCAACAGGCAAAGCGGAGCGGGTTTTCCGCTCCGCTTATTTTATCGGAGGAATACGCTTGAAGGTATTATGTATCGGTGACGTGGTCGGCTCGGCCGGCTGCGCGCATCTGCAAAAAGTGCTCCCGCGTATGAAACGCGAGCTGGCGGTGGATATTTGTGTCGTCAACGGCGAGAATTCCGCCGACGGCAACGGCATTCTGCCGCAGTCGGCGGCGGCGATTTTCGCTGCGGGCGCGGATGTTATCACGGGCGGCAACCACACCTTCCGTCGCCGCGAGATCTACGAGGAACTGGAGCGCAACGAGTTTTTGCTGCGCCCGGCGAATCTGCCCGACGGCACGCCGGGGCAGGGGATGGCGGTGATCGACCGCGGCCGCTATCAGGTGGCGGTGATCAACCTGCAGGGTACGGTGTATATGGAGTCGCTCGCCTGTCCGTTTGACACGCTGGATACACTGCTCGCCGAGGCGGGCAACCCCCGCTTTTGTGTGGTGGATTTTCACGCTGAGGCGACGGCGGAGAAGAAGGCGCTTGCCTTCTATGCTGACGGGCGCATTGCCGCCCTGTTCGGCACGCACACCCACGTCGCCACTGCCGACGAGCAGATCCTGCCGCAGGGGACAGGCTTTATCACCGACGTCGGTATGACGGGCCCCGTGCTGTCCTGCCTCGGTGTTAAGCCGGAATTATCCATTGAAAAAATGCGCACAAAACTGCCCGTGCGTTTCGCCGTCGCGGACGGTGAGTGCGCGATGGATGGTGTGCTGTTTACACTGGATGATAAGACCGGCCGCACCGTGGACGTGCAAAGAATTCGTGTATAAGGAGAGTTAACTATGCGTTACGACATCACCAATATTCCCGTTACCGAAGTGTTCGAGGAGGGGGACGGTTGCCCCATCTGCCGTTTGCGCAATAAACTGGAAGACCGCGCGGTGGAGTATATCACCGGCGCGGCGATGATGGAGCCCGACATCCGCATTGAAACGAATAAGCAAGGCTTTTGCCTGACGCACTATCGGATGATGCTCAAGAAGAAAAACCGCTTGAGTGTTGCGCTGATGCTGGAGAGCCATCTCGATGAGATGGAAAAGCAGGTGTTTGCCGGCTTGCCGATTCTCGGCAAAGGCTCGCGCAAGCAGGCGAAGAGCGCCGGCAAGGCAACCGAGACCTGCTACGTATGCGGCCAGCTCGACGGCGCGATGGAGAAGATGCTCGCCACCGTCTGCCGCACGTGGGAGGCGCAGCGCGATTTCCGTCAGTTGTTCGAAAAGCAGGACTGCTTGTGCCTGCCGCACTTCTCCGCGTTGGTGGAGACGGCCGCGGGTTGTATGAGCCGCAAAGAACAGCCGTATTTCGCCAAAGAGGCGTCTAAACTCGCACGCAATTATCTCACCGAGCTGCGTGGCGACGTGCACCACTTCTGCGAGATGTACGATTATCGCAACAATACCCCCGACGCCGACTGGGGCAATTCCAAGGACTCCATCGAGCGGGCGATCTGGTATCTCACCACCCGCGAACCGTAAAGAACATAAAAACCCGCCCGTGCTGACTATTTGTCAGCACGGGCGGGTTTTATGCTTACTGATGGCAACAAAATGCCTCCCTTGTGTAAAGGGAGGTGGCATTTGCGAAGCAAATGACGGAGGGATTGTCTTTTTACAATCCCCCAGCCTCGCATTTGCTCGGCAGCCCCCTTTACACAAGGGGGCCTTATGGTGCGGATGATGTCTTTTCAGTTTCAATACGTTATTTCTTCCCATCCTCAACATACTCAAGAATATCCCCCGGTTGGCAGTCGAGCGCTTTGCATATCGCATCGAGGGTAGAAAAACGCACCGCGCGGGCGCGGTTGTTTTTGAGAATGGAGAGGTTGGCGAGGGTGATGCCGACGCGGTCGGAAAGCTCCGTAAGCCCCATCTTCCGCTTCGCCATCATCACGTCGAGGTTGATGATAATACTCATTCTGCCGCCCCCCTTTATATCGTCATATCGTTTTCTTTTTTATATTCGTTCGCTTGGCGAAACAGCTCCGCAAACACCAGCAGCGAGCAGCCGACCAGCACGAAGGTTACGAACAGAAACGCCATAAAGAACTTGGACATCCAGAACATTGTCGCGAAATAAAATGCCGCAAGTACAAGGCATTCGGTCGCCATCACACGCAACCGCCGCACCGTGTCGGCGGAGAACACTTGTCCGACGTTGACGCTGTGCAGGATACCGCGCCCCTGCCAGATGATCAGCTCCGTCATCACGCCCGAATAGGCGAGGATGACGAGATAGCGGATATAATACGGGTCGTCCGAGGTACGCTCGGTGATCCACGTGATGCTCCACGGCAGGGTAATAAGCAACACGGGCACGATAACCAGCATCGCGATCAGTCCGGCTTCAATAATGCGGCTGAGTCCGCCTTTTCCGATCAGTTTCATAAAACGCATCCTTTTGTTATCAAAATAGCGATTGCCATCAACATTATAATGATATTCGATAAATCTGTCAACAGTATTTGTCGCAACACAGCGAAAAATGCGGTGAATTCACGGAAAATTTACTTGTGCGACGGTTGTAAGTTGTTTTTATGTGTGTTATAATGAATGAAATATGGCTTAATACCACGCGAAAGGTTGATATAGATGGCATTTCTCAAAGCCCTGTTCGGGGATTACAGTACAAAAGAGATCAAGCGCATTCGCCCCTTGTGCGATAAGGTGCTCGCGCTCGAGGAAACCTACGCCGCAATGAGCGAGGACGAGCTGCGCGGGCAGACCGCGCTGCTGCGCGAGCGATTGGCAGCAGGGGAGACGCTCGACGATATCCTGCCCGAGGCGTTCGCGACCTGTCGCGAGGCATCGTGGCGCGTGCTGGGGATGAAGCATTTCCCCGTGCAGATCATCGGCGGCATTATTCTGCATCAAGGGCGCATCGCGGAGATGCGTACCGGCGAAGGTAAAACGCTGGTCGCGACCTTGCCTGCGTACCTCAACGGTCTGACGGGTGAGGGCGTGCACATCGTTACCGTCAACGACTATCTCGCCCGCCGCGACAGCGAATGGATGGGCAAGGTGTACCGCTATCTCGGCTTGTCGGTCGGTCTGATCGTGCACGATTTGACGAAAGAGGAGCGCCGTGCCGCCTACAATGCGGACATCACCTACGGCACCAACAACGAGTTCGGTTTCGACTACTTGCGCGATAATATGGTCGTGCGGCAGGCGGATAAATGTCAGCGCGGTCACTGCTTTGCCATTGTCGACGAGGTGGACTCCATCCTTATCGACGAGGCGAGAACCCCTCTGATTATTTCGGGGCAGGGGGACAAGTCCACTGAGCTTTACAACGTTGCCGACCAGTTCGCTAAGACCTTAAAGGCGTTCCGCATCAAGGAAATGGACGCCAAGCAGGAGCAGGACACCGTCGAGGGGGATTACATCGTCGACGAGAAGGCGCGCACCGCTACGCTTACCCAGTCGGGCGTGCGTAAGGCGGAAGCGTTTTTCAAGGTCGAGAATCTGATGGATTCTGACAACGTCACGCTGCTGCACCACATCAATCAGGCGATCAAGGCGCGCGGCATTATGCAGCGCGACGTCGACTACGTCGTTAAGGACGGGCAGGTGCTCATCGTCGACGAGTTTACGGGTCGCATTATGTTCGGTCGCCGCTACAACGAGGGTCTGCATCAGGCCATCGAGGCGAAAGAGGGCGTCAAGGTCGCGCGCGAGAGCAAGACGCTCGCCACCATTACGTTTCAAAATTTCTTCCGCCTGTACAAGAAGCTGTCGGGCATGACGGGTACCGCCAAGACCGAGGAGATGGAATTTAACCAGATCTACCGCCTCGACGTCGTGGAGATTCCCACCAACAAGCCCGTGGTGCGTGCAGACCTCGACGATATCGTGTATAAGAACGAGGCAGGCAAATATCGTGCCATTATCGCGCAGATCAAGGAATGCTATGCGCGCCGTCAGCCCGTGCTGGTCGGCACGATCTCGATTGAAAAATCCGAACTGCTGTCCAAGCTCCTCAAACGCGAGGGCGTGCCGCACGAGGTACTCAACGCCAAGTACCATGAAAAGGAAGCGGAGATCGTCGCGCAGGCCGGTAAGCTCGGCGCGGTTACCATCGCGACCAATATGGCGGGCCGCGGCACCGATATTATGCTCGGCGGCAACCCCGAATTTTTGGCGAAAGCCGAGATGCGCCGCGAGGGCGTGTCGGAGGAGCTGATTGCGGAGTCCACCGCGTTCGGTGAGACGCAGGACGCGGAAATTCTCGCCGCCCGCGAGCAGTTCCGTACGCTTAACGAAAAGTACAAAGAGCAGATTCGTCCCGAGGCCGAGCAGGTGCGCGAGGCAGGCGGCTTATTCATCCTCGGTACCGAGCGGCACGAGTCCCGCCGTATCGACAACCAGTTGCGCGGTCGCGCAGGTCGCCAGGGCGACCCCGGCGCGACGCGGTTTTACCTGTCGCTCGAAGACGATTTGATGCGTCTGTTCGGCGGCGACCGCATCGATCGGATGATGGAGATGCTCGGCATCGACGAGGACACCCCGATTGAGGCAAAGCTGCTCTCCGGCTCGGTGGAGAGTGCCCAGCGCCGTCTGGAGGAGAGAAACTTCGGTATCCGCCGCGACGTGCTCAAATACGACGACGTGATGAACCGCCAGCGCGAGGTCATTTACGGTCAGCGCGACACGGTGCTCGCGGACGGCAACGTGCACGACAGCGTGGTCAAGATGGTGGAGGAGTCCATCCGCGCCAATGTTGCGCAGTACACCGCCGATAACGATGATCACACGAACTGGAATCTCGACGGCTTGCGCAGCTATTACGGCGGCTGGCTACTGCGCGAGGGCGAACTGCAATATTCCGCGCAAGAACTGGAAGATGCCGAGCGCGACGATATAGCTGAGATGCTCATCGACCGCGCGATGCAGATCTACGAAGCCAAGGAAAAGCAGTACGGCGACGCGGTGATGCGCGAGGTTGAGCGCGTGGTGCTGTTGCAGACGGTGGACCGCTATTGGATGGACCACATCGATAATATGGACGAGTTGCGCCGTGGTATTCACCTGCGCGCGATCGGCCAGTACGACCCCGTCGTGGTGTACCGCAACGAGGGCTTTGATATGTTCGAGCAGATGGTGGGCGCGATCCGTGAGGACACCGCGCGTGCGATATTGACGGTGCAGCTGCGTACCAATGAGGAGCCGAAGCGTCGTGAGGTGGCGAAGATCACCGGCACCTCGGGCGGCGACGGCAGCGAAAAGAAGCAGCCCGTGCGTAAGGCGGCCTCCGACAAGGTCGGACGCAACGACCCCTGCCCCTGCGGCAGCGGCAAAAAGTATAAGAAATGCTGCGGACTAAACAAGGAATAAGCAGATTTTAATAAGCGAAAGGAAGTTTTACCGTGAAACTGGGTATCGTCGGACTGCCGAACGTCGGCAAGTCCACATTGTTTAACGCCATCACCAACGCGGGCGCGCAGAGCGCCAATTTCCCTTTCTGCACCATCGACCCCAACGTGGGCGTGGTGGCGGTGCCGGACAAGCGTCTGGATACCCTGTGCGAAATGTACACGCAGGGGGATAAGGTGCCGCCTATCGTGCCGGCGGTGATTGAATTTGTCGACATCGCGGGTCTGGTCAAGGGCGCCAGCAAGGGCGAGGGTCTCGGTAACAAGTTCCTCGGCAACATCCGCGAGTGTGATGCGATCGTGCACGTGGTGCGCTGCTTCGAAAATATGGATATCATCCACGTCGAGGGTAGCATTGACCCGCTGCGCGACATCGAGACCATTGACCTCGAGCTCATCTTCTCGGATATGGAGATGGTGGAGCGCCGCATCGCCCGCGTGACCAAGGATCTCAAGGGCGACAAGAGCCTGCAGAAGGAGCTCGACTTCCTCAAGCGTCTGTACGCGGTGCTGGAGGGCGGTGCGCCCGCCCGCTCGGTGGAGTGCGACGAGGACGAGGTCGCGATGCTCGGCAATATGGCACTGCTGACCTCCAAGCCCATCATCTACGCCGCCAACCTGAGCGAAGCGGATTTCTCGGGCGGCGAGCCGACGGGCAACGAGCACTATCAGAAGGTCGCCGCGCTTGCTGCGTCCCAGGGCGCGGAGGTGCTGCCCATCTGTGCGCAGATGGAGGCGGACATCGTCGATATGGACGCGGAAGAGAAGCTGATGTTCCTCTCGGAGCTCGGCTTGGAGCATTCAGGTCTTGACCGTCTGATTCAGAAGAGCTATCACCTGCTGGGGCTGATCTCCTTCCTGACGGCGGGCGAAAAGGAAGTGCGCGCATGGACCATCCACGAGGGCTGGAAGGCCCCCAAGGCGGCGGGTCGCATCCACACCGATTTCGAGCGCGGCTTTATCCGCGCGCAGGTCATCGCGTACGACGATCTCGTTGCGAGCGGCTCGCTCGCTGCGGCGCGCGCAAAGGGTCTTGTCCGCACCGAGGGCAAGGAGTACGTCGTGCAGGACGGCGATGTGGTAGAGTTCCTGTTTAATGTCTGACGCACATCGCCGAAGCGCGGCGCTTGTCAGAGGGCGCGTTGTGATGTGCTCGAATTGCTGACGCAATTCATGAGTTCTCATATAAATAATAACAACAGCCGCGGGGCAGTTCGTTTGAACTGCCCCGCGGCTGTTTTATCTTTTATTATTAAAATTCTTCTCCGACTACGTCAGCAAAAGAAGTGATGTAGCGGTCAGCGGTAGTTTTGAGTTCATCTGCGAAACTTTCGCCTGAGAGGTCGTACACCCCGACGGTGGGCATTCCTGCTTTCGCCGCTGTCGCGACGGCATGGATGTTATCGTCGAAAAATACGCAGTTTTCTACGGTCGTGCCGATCTTCTCGGCAGCGGCGGTGTAGATGTTCGGGTCTGACTTGGTGGTGGCAAAATCCTCGCAACTCCACACATTATCAAACAAGCCGTAAACCCCCAACCGTTTGAGACACGGGTCGAGCGTAACGTGCGGACTGGCGGTGAGCACGTTCAGGGAGATACTTTGTGCTTTTGCCGCGCGCAGAAATGCCTCGACACCGTTTTTTAGCGGGATAACGTCGCGATAATCCGCCAATGACAGTTCGATGGAACGGGCAACCCCTTGCTCCACGCTGATCTGCATTCCGAGTTGTTCACGGTAATAGTGCATAGCGCCCGTGTTGCCCAGCGGCGTTACGCGCGCGATGATATCGGTGGGATAGGCGGTGCCTTGTTCCTGCAACAGACGAAGCTGTGCGCGGCTCCAATACGGCATCGAGTCCACCAGCGTACCGTCAAAATCGAAAATATAGGCCTTTTTCATTGTGCATCCCCCTTTGTTTTGGTCTATTTTACCACAGCATCTTGTGTGTTGCAAGCGTCGAAAAATAAATTCGGATTTTTATTATAAAAAAAGAAAAAACCTATTGATTTTTTGTGAAATCCTCGTTATAATATGTGTAAGTGGCGAAAAGTGTGTCAAAGTGGTGCGATGTGGTGATTTTCCACATTTTCCACAGAGTTTTCCACAATGAATGGTGAGACAGCCCAAATGAAGCGTAGGAGGTGATGGGGATATGATGCTGTACGGCCGGTTTGAACACAATATGGACGCCAAGGGACGCGTTTTCGTCCCTGTCAAGCTGCGCGAGAAGTTGGGCGAGACTTTCATTGCCGCCTGTGTGCTCGATCGCTGCGTCAGCCTCTACTCGCTCGAGGAGTGGGACAGCCTGCTTGAGAAGATCGCGAGCGGCCCGATGGCCGAGACGCGCAAGCTGCTGCGTAAGGTGACCGAGTCTGCTGAGGACGTCACCCCCGACGCGCAGGGGCGTATCCTGCTTAACAAAAACCTTATCGCCCACGCGGGTCTTGAGAAGCCCGCGCTCATCATCGGCGCCGGCCGCCGCGCGGAGATCTGGAATCCTGCGGTCTACGAGGCGGAGATGGCGGATATGACCGACGACAAGCTCGAAGAAGAGTTTATTAAATATGGCTTCTAATCATACGACAGAGCCTTACGGCTATCATCGTCCGGTGCTGCTTGAGCAGACGATCGACGCGCTGAACATTCGACCCGACGGTATTTATCTCGACGGCACGGCGGGCGGCGGCGGACACTCCCACGCTATTGCGAGCCGTCTGACAACGGGTCGGCTCATCTCCCTCGACCAGGACCCCGACGCGATCGCTCAAGCGGGGTGGCGGCTCGAGGGTCTGCCCGCAACGCTGGTGCAGACAAACTTTATGTATATGGACCGCGCGTTGGACAAGCTCGGCATTGACAAGGTGGACGGCATCTTGCTGGATATCGGGGTGTCATCGCATCAGCTCGATGCGCCCGAACGCGGCTTCTCGTATCATCATGACGCGCCGCTGGATATGCGGATGAGCCAAAGCGGTATCACCGCCGCGGATTTGGTTGCTACCTTATCCGAAAAGGAGCTCGCCGATATCTTTTGGCGATTCGGGGAAGAAAAGTTTTCCCGTCCCATTGCTCGTGCGATCGTGCGTGAGCGGGACAAGTCCCCGATTGAAACGACTTTACAGCTCGCAGAGCTTATCAGCGCATCCGTTCCTGCCGCGGCTCGCCGCGACGGACACCCCGCCAGACGGGTGTTTCAGGCGCTGCGCATCGCCGTTAACGGCGAACTTGATTGCCTGTCGGCGGCGCTGGATACCGCGTTTGACCGTCTGAACGAGGGCGGACGGCTGGCGATTATCACTTTCCACTCGTTGGAAGACGCGATGGTGAAGAACCGCTTCGCCGCGTGGCGACAGGGTTGTATTTGCCCGAAGGAGTTTCCCGTCTGCGTGTGCGGGCGCACCCCTGCGGCACAGCTCGTGCTCAAAAAGCCCGCCACCGCTACCCCGCAGGAACTCGAAGATAACCCACGCAGCCGCAGCGCGAAGTTGCGCTGTGTACAGAAAGTCCACGACCGTTATACGGATTAGCATAATAAGGAACGAAAGAGAGGTGAACGACCGTGGCAAACATCAACGAGGCGTATGATTTAGACCTGTTCCGTCCGCGCGAGCCGAAGCTCGTTGCACTGGAGGGGAACAAAAAAGTTGCTGAGGATACCCGCAAGCGTGTTCGTCGGCACGCTCGCTTTAACGTGGTCGTTTACCTCGCGCTGGCACTGACCGCGGTCGCGATCATCGGCTATCTCATCACCAGTAACGTGCGGATGACCGAGATGAACAAGACCATCGCCGATTATAACACCGAGCTTAACACCCTGCACAGCGAGCGTGTGCGTCTGGAGGCGGAGTTGTCGGGCAAGACCTCTGCTGAGCAGATCAACCGATACGCGCAGGAGAACGGAATGACCCCTGCGGATAGCAATCAGATCTATTATATCGCCACCGATGGTGAGGATATTGTGACGGTTCCCGGCGGCGGGCAGACATGGTTTGACCGCCTGTGGGAGGCTGTCTGTGACCTGTTTACATAATTCGGGTAACCGTGCGGCGGTCGGTCGCGCGGTATGCAAGCATAATGTGCGCCCGTCTGAAATATGTATAGATGATGGGCAACACCGAGAGTTGAGACGGGGACGATCTTAACTCTCGTTTTGTGTTTTATTTGCCGGTCGAAAAAAGGAATAATTCGGCAAATCAAAGGTGATTTTACAGATTATCAACCCGCGCGACGGGAGAAAGGACGGCCTGCGTTATGGCGAAGCAACAAAAATCGGTGACTACCCGCACCCCCACACGGCAAATGCGTCGCCGCGCGCTTATTGCGGTGATTCTGGTCGTCGGTGTGTTTTTTCTCGCGGATGCGGTTAAGCTCGCCCAGCTGCAGCTTGTGCAGTCGGAGGATTGGCAGAAGCGCGCCGTCTCCCAGCAGATGAGCGACACCGTGGTATCGGCAAAGCGCGGCACCATCTATGATGCGAATATGGAGCCGTTGGCGGAATCCGCCGAGGTATGGAAAATCATTATGTCCCCGAAGGATATCGCTGCCATCAATTGGAAGAATATCACGGGAGCGAATACCGCGCAGGAGCTGACGAAAGAGCAGGCGCTGGAGTTCAAACGCGAGTTTATTGCCAAGGGTCTGTCCGAGATGTTTGCTCTCGACTATGAAAAAGTCTATAAACAGACGGGAAAAACCACTTCGCAGTATGAAGTGATCAAATCCAAGGTAGAATATAAGCAGAAGACCGCCTTCTCCGAGTGGGTGAACGCGAACGGGCTGTCCCGCGCGTTCTACATCATCACCGACTATAAGCGGTATTATCCGCAGGGGACGCTGGCGTCCACCGTGCTTGGCTTCACCGGCACGGATAACAACGGCCTTGAGGGTATTGAGAAAAAGCACGAGTCGGTGCTCGCGGGCACGCCCGGTCGTATCGTCACCGCGCAGAATGGCATCGGCGACGAGATGCCCACCACGATGGAATATACCAAGGTCGTGGACGCCGAGGACGGCAACAGTCTTGTGCTGACCATCGACTCCACCATCCAGATGTACGCGGAGAAATATCTTGCCGAGGGCATCGCGAACGCCGAGTGCACCAACCGCGGTGTGGCGATCGTAATGGACGTTAACACCGGCGCGATCCTCGCGATGGCGACTAAGGGAGACTATGATCCCAACGACCCCTTCACCATCGCTGATCCCAAGACGGCGGAGCTGCTCGCGACGCTGTCGGGAGACGAGCACGACACGACCTTGAGCGTCGCTCGCCAGCTGCAGTGGAAGAACAAGGCGCTCACCGACACCTACGAACCCGGCTCGGTATTCAAGGTGTTCACTACCGCGATCGGTCTGGAGGAAAATCTTATTACCGAGAGCACCACGCATCATTGCGGCGGCGGTTTGAAGGTGGGTGGCTGGTACATTAAATGCCACCAAGTCGGCGGTCACGGCACGCTCAATCTGCCGACCGCCATCTCTAAGTCCTGTAACCCGTACTTTATGCAGGTGGGTATGCGCATCGGCGCCGGCACCTTCTTTAAGTATTTCACCGGCTTCGGCTTTACCGAAAAGACCGGCATTGATATGATCGGTGAGGCCTCCAACGCAGGCCTGTACCACACCGCCGCGGTGATGGATCAGCAGGAAGCGTCTCTCGCGACGACGGCGTTCGGTCAGACCTTTAAGATCACGCCCGTGCAGATGATCACCGCGATGAGCGCGATCGCGAACGGCGGCAAGCTGATGACTCCCTATGTGGTCGGGCAGGTGATCGACGGCGACGGCAACGTGGTGTCCACCACCCAGCCGCAGGTCAAGCGGCAGATCATCTCCGCCGAGACCTCTCGCCGCATCTGCGATATGCTCGCCGCGGCGACCAACGGCGGTGGTTCGAAGAATGCTTATGTCGCAGGCTACCGTGTGGCCGGTAAGACGGGTACGTCCGAAAAGCGCGATATCACCGACAGCTATGAGGTGGTCGCGTCCTTCGGCGGCTTTGCTCCTGCGGATAATCCGCAGGTTGCGGTGTTGGTGTTGCTCGATCAGCCGCAGTGCCAGACACGTTTCGGCGGTACGATCGCCGCGCCCGTCGCGCAGAAGATTCTTGATTCCATTCTGCCTTATATGGGCATTGAGCCTGAGTACACGACCGAAGAGCTATCCAATCTCAGTCGTACGACGCCCAACGTGGAAAACACCGCGGTGGCTGCAGCCCAGACCAAGCTTGCCAACCTCGGATTGAAGGCGACCATCCTCGGTAACGGCTCGACGGTGGTGCAGCAGATCCCTGCGGCAGGACAGCAGATCCCTGCCGGCGGCACGGTGCTGCTGTATACCGAGGAGACCGACGCGGTCACCGTCACGGTGCCCGATTTCACCGGCAAGTCGCTCACGCAGGTCAACGCGCTCGCCGCCAATTTCGGCCTCAACGTACAGGTGCAAGGACTGTCGGTTGGCGGTGGATCGGCTGCGACCTCTAACTCCCAGAGCGTTGCCGCGGGCAGCAAGGTGCCGAAAGGCACGGTTGTGTCGGTGCACTTCCTCTATAATGACACCAACGATTCCACGGCGGTGGGATGATTCCGAAAGGGGAATTTCGATGAAACTGCAAGATCTGATTCGCGGAACGGGCATTGTTCTGCAGACGATGGACGGTGACCGTGAGATCACCGGCATTACCTGCGATTCTCGTCGCATCGAAAAGGACGGACTTTTTGTGTGCATCGCCGGCACGGCGGTGGACGGTCACCGCTTTGCCGCAGACGCGGAGAAGGCGGGCGCTGCCGCTATCCTCACGCAGCGCGACCTCGGTCTGCGCACACAGATTATGGTGAAGGACACCCGTCTTGTGTGGGCACAGCTGTGCGCCAACTGGTTCGGCAATCCTGCCGAGAAGTTACACCTCATCGGCGTGACCGGCACCAACGGCAAGACCACCACCACCAGCCTTGTCAAGTCGATGCTGGAATACGACGGGCACAAGGTGGGGCTTATCGGTACGGTGCAGAATATGATCGGCGATCGGGCACTGCCCGCGGGGCACACCACCCCCGACTCCTACGATATGCAGAGTATGTTTAACCTGATGGTCGCCGAGGGCTGCGACTATTGTGTGATGGAGATCTCCTCTCACGCACTGGATCAGCAGCGAGCGGCGGGCTGTGTGTTCGACGTCGGCGTGTTCACCAACCTCACGCAGGATCATCTCGACTATCACGGCACGATGGAAAACTATATGGCGGCGAAAAAGAAGCTCTTCTCGATGTCCCGTCGTGGTATTTTCAACGTCGACGACCCTTGGGCGGCGTCGATGATGGAGGATATCCCCTGTGATGTCACGACCTTCTCGACGAAGGATAACACCGCCGACTACGTTGCGCACAACATCCGCCATCGCGCGGACGGCGTGTCGTTCGAGCTTGTCGGCACGGGGCAGATCGGGCGGGTGAAGCTCGCGATCCCCGGGCAGTTCTCGGTGTATAACGGGCTGGCCGCCGCGACGACCTGTCTGGCGACTGGTATGGCGTTCGAGCGGGTGATTGAAGCGCTGAGTGCTGCCACGGGCGTCAAGGGACGCGCCGAGGTCGTGCCGACGGGGCGCGATTTCACCGTCGTCATCGACTACGCGCACACCCCCGACGGACTGGAGAACATCTGCCGCACCCTCAAGGAATGCTGCAGCGGCCGTTTGGTCACGCTGTTTGGTTGCGGCGGCGATCGCGATAAGACCAAGCGTCCGAAGATGGGCGCGATTGCCGCGTCGATCTCCGACTATCTGGTTGTCACCTCGGATAACCCGCGTTCCGAAGAGCCGTCGGCAATTATCGCCGATATTGTCGCGGGTCTCGAGGGGACAAAGACCCCCTATACCGTGATCGAAAATCGCGTCGAGGCGATCCACTGGGCGATCGCGAACGCACAGGCGGGGGATACCATCCTGTTGGCGGGCAAAGGACACGAGACCTACCAGATTCTAAAGAGCGGCACCATCCATCTGGATGAGCGGGAAGTCGTGGCCGACGCGTTAGCAAAAACGGAGTAAAACGGAGGATGATCGTATGAAAAACAGCCTCATTCTGATTGGTGCGGGACTGGTGTCCTTTGCGATCTCGGCGTACCTCGGCAAGGTGTGCATTCCGTGGCTGCACAAGCTGAAATTCGGCCAGACGATTCTCGAGGACGGTCCGTCCTGGCATCAAAAGAAGCAGGGCACCCCGACGATGGGCGGCATTATGTTCATTGCTGCAACGGCGGCGGTGTTTCTGCTCGCGCTGCTCGTCGGCGGTCTGCTGAAGGTGCCGGGGTTCTTCGATATTCCGTACGACACCGTGCGGCTCATCGCGGGCTTGGTGCTGGCGCTGGGTTGCGGCGGTATCGGTTTCCTCGATGACTATATCAAGGTTGTCAAAAAGCGCAATATGGGTCTGACTGCCTTGCAGAAGATGCTGCTGCAGCTGATGCTGTCGGCGGCGTACGCGATCGTGCTGTACATCTATGGCGGCGGACAGTTTAATATCCCGTTCTTCGGCGAGGTCAACTGGGGCATCTGGTTTATTCCGTTCTGCGTATTCGTGGTGGTGGCGGTGTCCAACGCGACCAACCTCACCGACGGTGTGGACGGCCTGTGTGGGACGACCGGCTTTGTCGCGGCGCTGGCGTTTTTATTGCTTGCAGGACTTGCCAATCTGTTCGGGCAGTGCCTGCTCGCGGCGTCGCTCGCGGGTGCACTCGCCGGTTTCCTTGTGTGGAATCTGCACCCAGCGAAGGTGTTTATGGGCGACACGGGCTCCTTGTTCATCGGCGGCGCCCTGACGGCGCTCGCCTTCGGTATCGAACAGCCCTTCTTGCTTGTTCCCGTGGGCATTCTGTACATAGCCGAGAATCTGTCGGTCATCCTACAGGTCGGCTATTTTAAGCTCACCCACGGCAAACGCCTGTTCAAAATGAGTCCGCTCCACCACCACTTCGAATTGTGCGGCTGGAGCGAAAATAAGATCGTTACGGTGTTTTCTCTCGTGACGGCGATCGGTAGCGCCATTGGTGTGCTGCTCATGCTGTACGCATAAGCACCGCGAACAGTACGACAGAGAGGAGAATGGCACGTATGGCCAAAGCGGATACAAAATCGTTTCCATCGGGCAATAAGCTTAAGCGGCGGTTCTTTAACCTCACCAGCGGCTTTGATATGCCCTTTTTTATCATTCTGATGATCGTGCTGGTCGTCGGGCTGGCGACCCTGTATTCCGCCAGCCATGTGTATGCCTTCAACTATCAGGACGGCGACAGCTATTTCTATATCCGCAAGCAGCTGATGTGGGTGGCGATCGGGCTTATTGGTATGCTGATCGTGTCGATGATCGACTACCATGTATTGCATAAATTCGCGTGGATCATCTGGCTGCTGAGTCTGGTGCTGCTGGTTGTGGCGTTCCTGATGCCGTCCTCGACGGGCGTGCATCGCTGGATCCGTATCCCGGGGCTCGGGCAGTTCCAGCCATCGGAGCTGGCAAAATTTGCGCTGGTGTTGCTGTTTGCGCACCTCATTTCCCTGAACCATAAAAAAATGAAGACCTTTTCTAAGGGCTTTTTACCCTTATTCTTGCTGCTCGGTGTGACCTGCGTGCTGGTCATTATCGAGCCGCATCTGTCGGGCACGCTGCTTATCGGCCTGCTCGGCTTTGCAATGATGTATATCGGCGGCGTGCGCATCGGCTGGCTGCTTGGCGTTATCGGCGTCGGCGTCGCGGGCGTGGTGTTTATGGTCGCGGTGCTTGGTTATGAGCAGGACCGTATTCTGGTGTGGCTGCACCCGCTGGAGTCTTACGCTAACGAGATCACCTTCGCCGACGGAATATCGGGCAAGGATCACGCCTGGCAAACGATCCAGTCGTTGTACGCGATCGGTTCGGGCGGTCTGCTCGGCCTTGGGCCGGGCGACTCTCGCCAGAAGCATCTGTTCCTCCCCGAGCCGCAGAACGACTTCATCTTCTCCGTGTTCTGCGAGGAGATGGGCTTTGTCGGCGCGGTGCTGGTGCTGGTGTTGTTCGCGGTGCTGGTGTGGCGCGGTTTTGTCATCGGGATGCGCTCGCCCGATAAGTTCGGCTGTATGCTCGCCATCGGCCTTACCCTGCAGATTGGTCTGCAGGTAGCGATCAACGTGGCGGTGGTATCCAACCTGATGCCAAATACGGGTATCAGTCTACCGTTCTTCAGCTACGGCGGCACGTCGATTCTGATGTTGATGTTGCAGATGGGCGTGGTGTTGTCGATATCCCGACAAGCACGAATGGAAAAAATGTAGTAATTAAGGAGGAATACCGTATGCGCGTACTGATGACAGGTGGCGGCACCGCGGGACACATCAATCCTGCGCTGGCGATCGCCGAGAAGATCAAGAAGGAGCATCCCGATGCCGAGATCGTATTTGTCGGTGCGAAGGGACGCATGGAAACGCGCCTCGTTCCCGCGGCGGGCTACGCCATTAAGACGGTGAGCGTGCGCGGCTTTCAGCGACGGTTATCCCTCAAGAATATCGGACGAAACATCCTCGCGGCGGTCAACGTGGTGACCTCCAGTGTCGCTGCGGCGAAGATCGTGAAGGATTTTGCCCCCGATGTCGCGATCGGCACGGGCGGCTACGTGTCGGGGCCTGTGCTGCGCGAGGCGATCCGTCACGGTGTACCGACGCTGGTGCACGAGTCCAACGCTTACCCCGGCGTGACGGTCAAGATGCTCGCGAAAGAGGGTGCGACCGTGCTGCTGTGCAGCGAGGCGGCAAAAAAACATCTGCCCGACGGGAGCGAGGTCATCGTCACGGGCAACCCCCTACGCCCCGGTTTCCTCACCGAGACCAAGGCGGCGGCGCGCGCGGCGCTTGGCTTGGACGAGCGTCCGCTTGTGTTGTCCTTCGGTGGCAGTCTGGGTGCTCGCCGCATCAATGAGGCGATGACCGAGGTGCTGCGTCTGAGCCATCAGGAAGGCAAATTACAACATATCCACGGCACGGGTAAGACCGGCTTTGAGACGATGTCGGCGGCACTGAAGGAAGCGGGCGTGCCGCTGTCCGCAGACGGTATCTCGGTGCGGGAATACATCGACAATATGCCGCAGTGTATGGCGGCGGCGGATCTGGTTATCTGCCGTTGCGGCGCGATGACGCTCAGCGAGCTGCCCGCGGCGGGCAAGCCTTCGATCCTCATTCCGTCCCCCTACGTGGCGGAAAATCATCAATTCCACAACGCGATGACCCTCGTCGAGCAGGACGCCGCGGTGTGCATTGAGGAAAAAGATCTCACGGGCGAGCGGCTGTGGCAGGAAATCTGCGCTATCACCGACGACCCTGCACGAATACAGGCGATGGCGGATAACGTTCGTAAACTGGCGATTGCCGACGCGGACGAGCGCATCTACCGCGCTATTCGAAGCAAGTTGAAATAATTAACCATCCATCCTTCCTGCGCATACACTGGGATGCGGAGAGGAGGATGCTTTATGCAAACGATTACCGTGCGCGGCGGACAACGGCTGTGCGGCGAGGTGATCATCCACGGCGCGAAAAACAGCGCCCTGCCGCTTCTGGCGGCGACACTGCTGGTGCACGGCATCAGTGAGATACATAACTGCCCGCATCTCTCGGATGTACGGGCGTCGATGGCGATCCTGCGCCATCTCGGCTGCCGCGTTACGCGGCAGGAGGACACGGTGACGGTAGATGCGACCGCTCCGATCGGCAGCGATATTCCCGACGAGTTGATGCGGGAGATGCGCTCGTCCATTGTGTTTCTCGGAGCGATCATTGCCCGCTGCGGCGAGGCGACGATGAGCTATCCCGGCGGCTGTGAGCTCGGCCCCCGCCCCATTGACCTGCATCTGGCGGCGTTGCGCCGCCTGGGCGTGACGGTGGAGGAGCGGCACGGGCACATCTGCTGTCGGGCGGAAAACGGCTTACACGGTGCAGAGATCACGTTGGCGTTTCCCAGCGTCGGCGCGACGGAGAATGTGCTGCTTGCCGCCTGCATGGCGCAGGGCACGACGGTTTTGCGCCATGCGGCGCGAGAGCCCGAGATTCAGGACCTGTGCGCGTATCTGAACGCTTGCGGTGCGCGTATTCACAGCACCGAAGCGGGCGTGCTGACGATCGAGGGCGTGCCGCATCTTCACGGGTGTGCCCATCGCGTGATGCCCGACCGTATCGAGGCGGCGACGTATCTTGCCGCGGCGGCGGCAACGGGCGGAGAGCTCACGCTTCGCCGCTGTTGTGCGGAGGATACCTCGCCCGTGTTCCCCGCGCTGGAGGAGAGCGGCTGCGTGATCCGCGCGGTTGCATCGGGCGACGGCTTACAGACGCTGTCGGTGAAAGCCCCCGCGCGGCTTCGTCCGCTCGGAACGGTACGCACGATGCCGTATCCCGGTTTTCCGACGGATGCCGCGGCACCGCTGCTTGCGGCCGCCTGCGTGGCGGACGGTACGAGCGTGTTTGTGGAGAGCATTTTTGAAAATCGCTATAAATATGTTGACGAGCTTGCCCGTATGGGCGCACGCATCCGCGTAGACGGGCGCGTCGCGGTCGTGGAGGGCGTCCCCGCCTTGCAGGGCGCGTCGGTGGCGTGCACCGACCTGCGCGGCGGGGCGGCGCTGATCGTGGCGGCACTCGCCGCCGCGGGACAGACCACGGTTTGTGAGCTCAAGCATTTGGATAGAGGATACGCGGATCTGACCGACAGCCTGCGGGCAGTCGGCGCGGATATCCGCCGAGAATAGATAGGGCAAAGCACTATGCCCGAAAGGAATGAGACGTATGAAAGACAACGCCCCCATCAACAGTATGCAGGCCCGCCGTGCCGAAAAACGCCGCCGCCTGCGTCGCCGCCGCATCATTCGCTTGGTGACGGTGCTCTTTGTGGCCGTGTTCCTCATCGCGGCGATCGTATGGGGTGTGATCGAGATCGCCAAGGCGTCCAAGGGGGAGAGTGCGTCCTTCTTCGGCGTTAAGGAGATCACGGTGGAATTTGTTGATGGCGAGGGCACGGTGCGGTATCCGAAAGAGGATATTATCCGCGCCAGCGGGTTGTTTGTCAACCAAAGTCTGCTCGCTGTAAACAAGGTGCAGGCGAGCAACAGCGTGCTGCAGCAGTTCCCGTATCTTGACTACGTTGAGGTTAAAAACACGTCGTTCTCGACCGTGTGCATTCGCGTCGCGGAGGCGGAGGTGTTAGCCGCCCTGCAGCTGCCGCAGGATTGGCTGATCATCGGTAGAAATAATCACATCCTCGAGCAGGTGACAGCCGAAGATCTGCCCGCTGACCTGCCCCGCATTCTTGGTGCCGCGCCGGCGCAGACGACGCTCGGCAGCGATGCGCTGGATGAACGCAGCCTGCGCATCTGCACGACGGTGATCAACGCCGCCGAGGCGAATGAATTAGAGGGTCTGACCGCCATTGATATCACCGAAAAGACCGATCTGCGCCTGTGGTGGAAGGATCGGGTCGAGCTGATGCTCGGCAACGAGTCGAATCTTTCCGCGCAGGTGACCGCGTTCACCCGTATGCTGCCTACGCTCATTGAGAAGAACGGCGAAACGGTCGCGGGGCAGTTGGATATGACCTCGTACGCGGACGACAAGAGCGAGAACGATCGCGCGGTGTTTACCCCCGCCGATATGCTCAAAAAGCCGTTGTCGGACACGCAGAATGCGGACGATAACGCCGATGGGACGACCGATGACACGTCTTCGTCCGGAACAACGTCTGCAGCAGCGTAAAAAACTCCGAAATTTTTTAATTTGGTGTTGAAATCGCTGTTGTTTCGTGATAAGATATATATGTTATATTGCAAGGATTATATATTTTACAAGTTTCTATAAAATGGAGGACGAACATATGATGCAGATCGATGCAGCAGTCCCGAACAACAAAATTGTTATTAAGGTCATCGGCGTGGGCGGTGGTGGCGGCAACGCCATCAACCGTATGGTGCGCGCCGATGTGCGCGGCGTGGAATTCCTCGCCGTGAATACGGATATTGCGGTGCTGGATGTTTCCCTTGCCACGCATAAGATCCAGATCGGTGAAAAGCTTACCCGCGGTCACGGTGCGGGCGGCAACCCCGAGCGCGGTCAGCGTGCCGCCGAGGAGAGCCGCGATGAGATCGTGTCTGCCCTGCAGGGCGCGGATATGGTGTTTGTCACCGCCGGTATGGGCGGCGGCACCGGCACGGGCGCTGCGCCCGTCGTGGCGGAGATTGCCCGCGATATGGGCATCCTTACCGTCGGTATCGTCACCAAGCCCTTCTCCTTTGAGGGCAAGCGCCGTATGGAGCAGGCGGAGGACGGCATCGCCGCGCTCAAGGAGCACGTCGACAGCCTGGTGGTCATCCCCAACGACCGCATTCGCAACGTCACGACCGAGAAGATCACGATGAAGAATGCCTTTGAGATGGCGGACGAAGTGCTGCACAAGGGTGTCAAGAGCATCTCTGAACTCATCCTACGTCCCGGCGACATCAACCTTGACTTTGCCGACGTGCTTGCCATCATGAAGGATGCCGGCTTTGCTCATATGGGCATGGGTCGCGCTGAGGGCAAGGACCGCGCCGAGGAGGCCGCTAAGGCCGCCGTCGAGAGCCCGCTGCTCGAGACCTCTATTCAGGGTGCGCACGGCGTGCTCATCTACATCGTCGCTCCCGAGGATTTCGACTTCGAGGAGATGGAGAGAGCGACCAGCACCGTCAGCGACCAGATGCATCCCGATGCCAACATCATCTGGGGTTATAGCCTGGATCCCGAGATGGGCGACGAGGTCAGCGTCACCGTCATCGCGACGGGTCTGACCGGCGATTTCAAGGCGCGCAATGCGTCTGCGCCCGCGGTCAGCGAGGATCAGACCACGATGTTCCCGCCTGTCTGGAGCAACGACGATGACGACGATCTTGCCGAGATCACCCGCCTGTTCGAGAAGAGAAATGCCGACAACATCGACGTTCAGCTGTAAACGATTCATTAAAAGACAGCCATCCGATCGGATGGCTGTCTTTTTTCGTTTTCCGTGGTGGAATTTCCCGCACGAAACCCGCAAAAACGGTTGCAAATCCTGATAGATTATAGTAAAATAGAAACTGTATAACTAGGCGCTTTTGCACCTTGCTTGGAGGGATCGACATGTCCGTGGCTTATCTGGATAACAGCGCCACCACCCGCGTGTGTCGGGCGGCGGCGGACAAGGCGTACGCCGTGATGACAGAGGTCTACGGCAATCCGAGCTCTCTGCATACGATGGGCTTTCGCGCCGAGCAGGAGATGACCGTCGCGCGTGCCGCGGTTGGCAAACTGATTGGCGCGCCGCCTGAGCGGCTGTTCTTCACCTCCGGCGGCACCGAGGCGAACAATCTCGCGATCCTCGGTTGGGCGGAGGCGCATACGCACGGCGGTCGACATATCGTCACCACAGCGGTGGAGCATTCCTCTGTTTCTGCCGCGTGCGATAAGCTGGAGAAGCAAGGTTACACCGTCACACGGCTGATCCCTGCTGCGGACGGGACGATCGCCGCCGAGCAGATTGTCGAGGCTTGCCGCCCCGACACGGGGCTCGTTGCGGTGATGCTGGTCAATAACGAGACGGGCGCGCGCTTCCCGCTGGAGAAGGCGGTCGCGGGCATTCGCCGTCGATCTCCGCAGGCGCATATTCACGGCGATGCGGTGCAGGCGGCGGGGAAGATCCCCGTGCAGGCGCAACGGTGGGGGGTTGATTCCCTCGCGGCGAGCGCGCATAAGATCCACGGTCCGAAGGGCTGCGGTGTGTTGTACCTGCGCAAAGAGGCGCGCGTGTCGCCCCGCAACCTCGGCGGCAAGCAGGAAAGCGGTCTTCGGTGCGGTACCGAGGCGGTACCGCTCATCGCCGCGTTCGGCGCGGCGGCGGAACGTGTGCCCCCCTTCCCGCAGCAGCTCGCACGATACGACGCGCTGCGGCAGCGGCTTATTGACGGCTTGCGTGATTGCGAGGGTGTGGTGTTTCACCTGCCCGCGGGCGGTGTGCCCTACATCATCCACCTGTCGGCTATCGGTCTGCGCAGCGAAACGGTGCTGCACTTTCTGGCACAGCGCGAGGTGTATGTTTCCAGCGGCTCGGCGTGCTCCAAGGGAGCGAAGAGCCCCGTGCTGACCGCGATGGGACTGCCCGCCGCACAGATCGACAGTGCCCTGCGGGTCAGCCTTTCTCAGGATAATACCGAAGACGATATTGACCGCTTCGTTGAAACGTTGCGCGAGGCTATGAGCGTCATAGCCAGACGATGATTTGCAAAGGAGTGAAACAAGATGGCAGACGGTAAGAAGAATTTCTCCGCAGACGGCATCGGTCGTCAGGAGGAGGAAGTCCGCGATCTGTTCAATCTGTTGACCAATAAGGAATCCGCAGAGCCGACGGCGGGTGCGGCGCCGCTGCAGGAGCCTGTGACGGCGCCGAGCGAGCCTGTGCCTGCCGTGTCCGAGGTGACGGCGGTTGCGGACGAAATTTCCACCATTCAGCCTTCTGCTGCGCAGCCGCGTTCGGCCGAAGAACCGGCGGATGAAGCGGAATTGACGGTGCAGGAGGAGCCTGTACAGGCGCCTGTCGTGCCGCTCGTTGTGCCTGCCGCACCGACGCACTCTTACGAGCGCCGCGCGGTGATTGCCGATGATTTCGACGAGGATGACATTGGGCTCGAACTTCCGCCCCTGGTGCTTTCGCAGTATGAAGAGGATGATGAGGACGAGGAAACGGACGACTTTGGGCATTTCGGGCATTTTATTCTGTCCGATGATGCGGATGAGGATAGTTACGAGGTCGATGCCGTACCGACAGAGCGGCGTAATCCGCTCATAGCGTTCTGGAACGCCTTGCGCGGGAATGTGCCGCTGCCTTGCGACGGAAAGGGCGAGATCGTGCGCAAGTCGGTATTCTGGCTGTCGATCGTGTTGGTGACCGGTGCGCTGACCTATATTCTGTATAACGTGTGGTGGCTGCCTTCTTTCACGGAAAATCTATACAGTGATGTGGCACAGGATTATCATCCCGAGGCGGTTGGCATGGTTGAGACGGGCGCCTATCCGCAAAAGATGCAGTTATCTTTTCAGATGTTGTACGACCGCAACCCTGAGACACGCGGCTGGCTGTCCTTCCACGCAGGGGGCAATCAGGACTTTCTGAACATAGAATACCCTATTATGTATTCGGGGGATAACGATAAGTATCTCACTGTAGATTTTAACGGCAACAAGAATAAAAACGGCGCCTTGTTCTTCGATATGCGTGCAAAACTGAACTCTCCCGAGGACAATAACGCATCACTCATCGTTTACGGACATAATATGGCGAGCGGACAGATGCTCGCGGGTCTCAATAAGTTTATCGGCAACGTCAATAATGCCCGCGTTGCGCCGACGCTGACAATGAACACCTTGTTTGCCAACGGACAGTATAAGGTATTTGCGGTGATCATCACCGATGAGAGCGCCGAGCAAAAGTATTATTTCAACGTCCGTCGCACACAGTTTGCCGATGACGAGGATTTCCTCGGCTATATCGAAAATCTGCGAGCCCGTTCTCTGTTTGATTATCCTGTGGAAGTGCAGGCGGGGGATGAGCTGTTGTTGCTGTCTACCTGCACCGTTCCCAGTTCCGCGAAGATTAACAACGGTCGACTGACGGTGGTTGCGCGCAAGGTGCGCCTGGGCGAAAGCGAGATGGTGAACACCGCGGCGATCGTCAAAAACGACGATGTTATTATGCCCTATGCGTGGTACACTCTGCAGAACAAGCAGCCTAACGCCTATTATGCGGGCGGGACAATCGTTGCCCCTGACAACACGACGACTACGACGACGGGGACGCTTAGTTGGGATGATACCACTATCGATGGTGATAGCACCACCACGCTGTCCTTCGAGGAGACGGGCACGACGCTGACGGACAGCGCGACGCTAACAGGTAGCACAACGCTGACGGCCGCGACTTCGTCCGCGAGCACCTCGGCGAGTTCGTCGAGTGCGACCTCGACGGAATCGACAACCACCGAGAGCACCACAACGACCACAACGGCTGCTGAAACGACTACGACAGCCGCCGAGACGACCACAACGGTCGGCGAAACGACCACGACCGAATAAGATACCGATAAAGGATTTGACACCATGACAGAGATTTATCAGCCGAACGAGATCCTCCTCATTAAGAACGGGGAGATCGCCCTAAAGGGGCTCAACCGCCGCAATTTCGAGGATGCGCTCATCAAGAATTTGCGTTATCGACTGCAGCACGCGGGGGATTTCCGCCTGCGGTGTGCACAGTCCACCATCTACATCGAGCCGAAGAACGACTATGCCGATCTGGAGGAGGCGTGCGACAGCGTCTCCCGCGTGTTCGGCATCTCCGCCTTCTCCCGTGCGCGGGTGGTTGAGAAGGACCTCGCGACCATTCAGCAGGCAGCGGCAGACTATCTTGCCGAGCGTCTGCGGGAGTGCGCGACCTTTAAGGTGGAGGCGAAGCGGGCGGATAAAAAATTCCCCTACACCTCGCCTGAGATCAGCCGCGAGGTCGGCGGGTACATTCTGAGCAAATTCCCGCACCTTAAAGTGGACGTGCATAACCCCGAGCTGCAGATTATGGTGGAGATCCGCGATTTCGGCGCGTACATTCACGCCGAACAGCTCCCCGGCGCGGGCGGTATGCCCGTCGGCACGGGCGGCAAGGCGGCGATCCTCATTTCGGGTGGCATCGATTCGCCCGTCGCGGCCTATATGATGGCTAAGCGCGGCATTAAGCTTGTCGGCGTGCATTTCGCTTCGCCGCCCTATACCAGCGAACGCGCGGAGCAGAAGGTCATCTCGCTGCTCGAGAAGGTCGGGCGCTATGCGGGGCATATGAAGCTGCGCATCGTACCCTTCACCCACATTCAGGAGGAGATCCGCCGCGCCTGTCCCGAGGAGTATTTCACCCTTATTATGCGGCGCTTTATGATGCGGCTCGCCCAGCGGGTCGCGCGGGATGAGAATTGCGGCGCGCTTATCACAGGCGAGAGTGTCGCGCAGGTGGCTAGCCAGACCATCCCCGCGCTGGCGGTGACGGATGTGCTCGCGACGATGCCGGTGTTCCGTCCCGTGATTGGTATGGACAAGGAAGAGATCGTCGCCATTGCGCGTAAGATCGACACCTTTGAGCTGTCGATCCAGCCGTATGAGGATTGCTGCACGGTGTTCACCCCGCGGCATCCCTGCACCCGTCCGAAGGTGGCGAAGGTCGCCGAGGCGGAGAGCGTGTTGGATATCGACGCGCTGGTCGAGGAAGCAATGGCGGGCATCCGCGTATTGGATATTTAAGATGAAGGGAGGATGGCTGAGATGAGCAAGCAGCAGACGATCCGTCTGTTCGGTGTATCGGAGGATACGATACGCGAGCGGTTGGCGGACGTGCTGTCGGATCATACACTGACGGCCGTCCTCTCGGTGCATGACGAGGATGCCGTCCTGTGCCTGCGTGCGGAACAGGAGGCGCCTCTCGCGGCCGCCGTGCAGGCGGTCGTGCAACGCCTTGGTGCGTACGTTTACAGTGAGGATGACGTGTCACTCGAAGCGTTGGCCGTCGCCTTGCTGACCGAAAAGAACAAGACCGTTGCGGTAGCGGAATCCTGTACGGGTGGCTTGCTCGCCTCCCGCTTGACGGGTGTCCCCGGCTGCTCCCGGGTGTTCGGCACGGGTGTCGTGTCCTATTCGTGGGACTGTAAAAAGCAGATGCTTGGTGTGTCGGCAGATACACTGGAG
>CAJGCA010000008.1 GCA_904501705.1 Clostridiaceae bacterium
GTTGGAATCCTTTGCCGACACCCAGCCCGCCTCTCTGCCGCTGGGTATCAAGCAGCGGCTTTCGCTGGCTGCGGCGGTCATCCACCGTCCGCAAATATTGATCCTGGACGAACCCACCTCCGGCGTTGACCCGGTGGCGCGAGACCTTTTCTGGGAAATGATCATCGATCTTGCGCGCAACGATAAGGTTACGATCTTCGTGACCACCCACTTCATGAATGAAGCCGCCCGGTGCGACCGTATTTCGCTGATGCACGCCGGAAGATCACTCGCCTGCGACACCCCGGACGCCCTGATCACCGCCCGCAATGCCGACACTCTGGAAGGAGCCTTCATCGGCTATCTCGAAGATGCCGGAGGCGATGCTGCGCCGGACACTTCCGCCATTGCCGAAGCGGTTTCAGATTCCGGTCACAATGCAGATGACAGTGAAAAAAAGCAAAATGGTTTTGTCCAATGGTTCAATTCAAAATTCAGTATTCCCCGGATGATGTGCTGCTGCAAGCGGGAATGTCTGGAACTCATGCGCGACCCGATTCGCGCAACATTGGCGCTTTTCGGAGCATTGATCCTGATGCTGGTCATGGGATACGGTATCAATATGGACGTGGAAGACCTCACCTTTGCCGTATTGGACAATGACCGGACGATCGTCAGCAACAATTACATTCTGTCCATCGCGGGGTCGCGTTACTTCAAAGAACAGCCCCCATTGACCAGCCGGGCGGATATCGAACGGCGCTTGAGAAACGGAGAGATCAATCTCGCCGTGGAAATCCCGCCGCAAACCCGCGTACGCCCCAAATGTTTGCGTTAATTCAAAAAAATTCATAAAAAGTCTTGACAAGTAGCGTTCTGTTCGCTATAATAACTAGCGTTCCCTTTGGGACAAGTTTTATGGCGGTATAGCTCAGTTGGCTAGAGCATGCGGTTCATACCCGCAGTGTCGTTGGTTCGAATCCGACTACCGCTACCACATACGGCCCGATGGTCAAGCGGTTAAGACACCGCCCTTTCACGGCGGTAACACGGGTTCGATTCCCGTTCGGGTCACCATCGCGCTTTCGCGGCAATCGCCACGGCGGCGCACACTCGCGCGTATAGCTCAGCTGGTTAGAGCGCCTGCTTCACACGCAGGAGGTCAGCGGTTCGAGTCCGTTTACGCCCACCAAACCCCCTTGAAACTGCGGTTTAAAGGGGGTTTTTCTTTTCCTTGCGACAAAAAGTGAACGCCTGATTTTACATATCACTTTCAATCAATCAGGAGGTCACAAAAATGAGTCGAATTACTATGCCAACAGCAAAAGGAAAAGCAAACAGTCCATCGTTTTCCACCGCGTTTAAGGAGTTTATTACCGACAGCGCGGCTCGCGGATTATCAAGCAAAACGCTGCGCACCTACAAAAACCACTTTCATTGCATTTCCCTACACTTTGACACCGAAATACGGCTATCAGAGTTGACCCGCTCCACGCTCAATGAAATGGTGGTGTCTATGCGTGAAAGCGGGTTAGCGACCAACTCTATTTGCAGTTATACGCGCGTCGTGACAACGTTTCTGAATTGGTGCAACAGGCAGCATTAAGCTGAGAATTAACTATGTATAACGCAAAGAGGCTCAACCCCAAAAACAAGGAATTGAGTCTCTTTTATTTAGCAGATAATTATTGCCTGCTCTTTCAAGTGGGTTAATGCTAGGATCTACATGATATGAGGTGTTTAGTTTTCCTCATATATAAAATTTACCAAGAATCTCCTAGGCTTAGGTGCGCTATTTTATGTTTCACCCATAGCTTCGTAAGCATAAGACGACAAAAAACGGCAAGCTTCCCGAAAAAATTGTACCAGATACTTGATTTCTGTCGACAGGAGTGCTAACATAATCGTGAGTATATAGATAGATTAATATGGGGTTGTGTCCCCTAAAAAGAAATTCGAAAGGAGTTAAGGCGTCTATGACGGAAAAAGAGCTCAAAAAACTCAGCCGTTTGGAGTTGCTGGAATTGCTGTTGGAAGTCGGCTCTGAAAATCAGGAGCTGAAACAGCGCGTTGAGAAATTAAATAAAGACATCGAAACCGCCAAACAGATCGAACAGCTGCACGATACGATCTCCCAAGCGAAGAGCGTGCTCAAAGACGTCAACCGCCTGGCCACGTCGGCATCTTGCGCTGACTCGATTACCGCCCTTGTTGCCGAAGCGCCGGAACCCTCTTTGCTGGATAAAGAGATCTATCGGTGTCTTTTGCACTTTTATGCCGAAGACAAAACGCAGTTGTCCGCGCTCCCGCTGGAGCTTAAGATTGCCATTGAAGAGCGAATGGAAAGCGTTTTGGAGTAACCCGATTCCCATTTCACAGGAGCGTTGTCATCAATGATACGGAAAAGACGAAAAAAAGAGAGAACGATTCCTACTGCCGACCAAATTCGCTCGGAAATCCTCAGAGAAAAATATCATCGCAAATACAAGCAGGTGCTCAAAAGCACCCTATACGCCCTGGTCGTGGTGGCGGCGATCGCCGTGCTGATCGCCACGCTGGCACTACCCGTTTTGCAGATATCCGGCAGCAGTATGGAACCAACCCTCAACGACGAAGAGATCGTCGTTTTGCTGAGAACCACCAATCTGAAACGAGGAGAGCTCTGCTGTTTCTCTTATCAAAACAAATTATTAATCAAACGCGTCATCGGACTGCCCGGCGATAAGATCAATATGGACGAGAACGGCAACATCTATCGAAACGATGAGAAAATAGAAGAACCCTACGTCACCGATATAGCCTGGGGCGAATGCGACATCGCCTTTCCTTGCTACGTGACGGAAAATCATTATTTCGTTTTGGGCGACCATCGATCCACGTCCATCGACAGCCGTAGCAGTGTCATCGGGCTGGTCAGCGAAGAATTCATCGTCGGCAAAATATTCTTACGAATATGGCCGCTTGATACCGTCAGCATCGTCAACTGACAATCCCCTGCGCGGAAAGGGAAGTGGTAAGTTTGGAGAATGTCAAAAAAGAATTGCATAAGCACAAAAAATTCAGAAGGGACAACAAAAAACTTGCCTTTCTTTTCTTCGTGTCAGCGATTTTGGTTGTGGTCGTTGTTTTTTGGTGGCTGAAACTGGTCGGCATTACCATCACCGGCGATGCGTTCTGCGGTATGACGGAACACACCCACGCCGACAACTGTTATGCGTCGCAACTCGTTTGCGATTTTGCCGAGCAAGAAACGACGACGAGCGACCAACCCCATCTTCATACGCAAACGTGTTATCAGAAAGACTTGGTATGCACCATTTCGGAGCACACGCATACGGCGGAATGTTTTCCGGATACAACGGCGGACGTCGAAACCGTCGGCGATTGGCTGGCCACGATCGAGGATGTGGAAATCACCAACAACATTCCCGAAAATCTCGTCGGCGTGGCACTTTCCCAGTTGGGTTATACCGAGAGCACGGTCAACTACGAGTTTGACGGCAACGGTGAAAAACACGGATATACCCGCTACGGCGAGTGGTATGGCGTTCCTTACGGTTCGTGGGATGCCACCTTTGTCTCGTTCTGCTTGCATTATTCCAACATCCACGAAGTGGACTCGCTGAAAGCCGCCGGCGCAGAAGCGATGCGTCTGGCGTGGAAAACCCGATTGCTCTATGCCGAAGCGGCGGGATACACGGCGCAACGCGGCGACGTAGTTTTTATAAACGCGGACGATGACGCCGATGCCGATACGGTGGCGATCGTGCTGGCCGTCGAGGGTGAGACTCTCACCGTGGTTGCCGGCGACAGCAACAACGCGGTGGAAATCGTTCGGCTACCGTTGGACCAGCACATTCTCGGATACGGGCGCACCGGTTATCTGAGTCCTGATCGGGAGATGGACGACGAGGCGCAGACCGAGTCGGCAAACCCCGAAGCCGAAAAACCAATCGTGAATATCAATCGCCCCCTGATGATGATGTCCTCCGGTTCAGGCCAGAACATCATCTTCACCTCCGATCTGACCAAAGAGCTGGCGGACGTGCGCATTATCAACCACCACGGTGAAGAAATGCAAGATGGCGAAGAATTCCACATCGGCGAGCCGTACACCTTTGAGCTGCATTTCCGAGAAATCAACGAAGACTCCACGTGGCGGCAGTTCCGCGCCGACGAGGACGGCTACCTGACGTATCCGCTCCCCGCGAATGTGCAGTGCACCAACGTCAACGAGTGGCATTCTATCACCGCGAAAACGCCTGCCGGCGACATTCGCAATGTTGGTCAATATTGCGTCGATGAAAACAACGTGCTCAAGGTCGAGTTCTTTGAAACCAGTAACGGCGACGAATTTGTGGACTTATACACCAACGTCGACTTTACCGTCGAATTCAGCGCGATCATCCCCGTGACCACCCCCGGCGAAGAGACCAAAATCGAGTTTAACGAAGCACTGGATATCACCCTGATGCCGAGCGGTGAAGCGTTTATGGATCTGAAAAAAACCATCGGCGACTATAACCCTTTCGATAATACGGTGGAATATACCCTCCGCGTGCTGGCAACCCACGGAATGGTAACCGACCTGACGTTGACCGATGAAATCGGCGCAAATCACACAGCCTTGAGAGATACCATCGTGGTCACGGATCTGAACGGCAATCTGTTGGATCCACAACCCATCGTCGGCGACCATCCCGAAAGCTGGTACAACCGAGGCTTTTCGCTTTCTGGATTCCCCGATTTTGTCACCGGCGAGGGCTTCCTCATTACATACAAATCGCAAATCGACGCAGAATTGCTCAATCAGGATGAGCCGGTGAGTCTGTGGAACTCCGCTAACGCCAAGGGGAAATCTTTTGACGGGGCCGAAGTAGCCGACTACGCCGACGCGTGGATTGCGCAAGAAGTCAAACGAGTCGAAAAAGAGGGAAAACAAGCCTTTATCAACGACCAGAACGGCAACACCGTGCCGGTAATCGAATGGAACGTTGTTGTCCGCAAATATGACGTCAACCAGCAAGGGACCGTGCTCATTGATACGCTCGGTGCAGGGTTGGATTTTTACACGGGCCAAGCCGTGAAGATTACCCTCCAAAACGAAAAAGGCGTTTATCTTAACGAAGTGATACTGGGTTGGGATCAGATCACCGTCGAGGGCGATCGCATGTCCTTTACGCTGCCGGATGGGGATTTTGACTCCTACGTGATCACCTATTACACCACCTACGACGGGGTGCCCGAAGGCGAAGAACGACAATTCAGCAACCGCGCATCCGTCCTCATCAATTACCAAGGACAACAATTCGAAGAACAAACCGATGCGTCCGCCACCGTTATCGGCATCGTGCCGAACGTGACGAAAAAGGCGAGCGGTAACGACGGCAAGTATGTCAAATTCACCATCACCGCCAGCGTGCCGGCCACCATCAAGGATTGGGGCAGTTTCTATCTTACGGACGACTTGTCCACGTGGCATGCCGGCATAAACGAGTTTTTGTACGCGGAAAATGTACCGCAAAATCTGGTGGTTACCGCGAAAACTCAGAGCGGCGACGTCATCACCTTCACCCCCTATAACGGGGGCAGTCCCGAAAACACCTATCTCTTCGTTTATCCTGCAAAAAAAGAGCAAGGTATGACCTATTTCGGTTTCCGCCTTTTCTTTAACACCGCCGAATTAAACACACAAACCTCCAAGTGGTTGCTGGACGAAGATGCGGTGCTCACCATCTCTTACCAAATTCCGTTTGATGCCATCGCCGGCGAAGGCTGGAGCGGAGGACCTATTATAGGCACAAAAACGGTGGGCGACGTCTTGCTGGAGGGCGGTGTGTTGTCAAACGAAGCGCTTTTCAACTATGCGGAAAAGCTCAGCATTGACGCGGTGGCGACGTACAAATACGACCCCAAAATCACCAAGACTGCCATCGTCAACGAAGACGGTACGGTTGACTATACCGTGCTGTTCAACAACGATGACCACGACAGCGACACCGGCTATCTCAACGCGAAGACCCTGTCTGCCTATTTCCACGACGTCTTTGACGAAACGATGGAATACGTGCCGGACTCCCTGCGCGTCACCTGTTATATGCAAGGGGATCGTGTGAATCGATTAAACACGTACAAGTATGCAGGCGTTATTCAAGGCAACGAGATGCATGTCTCGGCGGAACAGTTCCTTTATGAGTCAACCAACCCCCTTTATGTCGACTGGGCGGAATTATACACCTATAAAAATCTGGAAGAGTTTTACAGCGACATAAGTAAAGGTACGTATGTTTTCACCTATAAATTGCGATTCAAGGACGAGTATCTATACATCACCGATCGCAACATACTGGAAGCGGATAACGTCGCCGAGGTCACATGGAATGACAACGGCACGTCCGGTCCGGCTACCGCACACGCGACCTTTAACACCGGTCTGCTGAATAAACAACTGGTGCGTAACGAGGACCAGCTGAACTTCACCGTGTACGTCAACAGGCAAGGGCTGGATATGGACGTCAACTCCGACACCGTCTCGGTCACCGACGTGATGAGCGAGACCATCTCGGTGTATTGGAACACCATCCAGCTGTATTATGAGGACGCAAACGGCGATTGGTTTAACTTCCTCAGCGAGGGAAGCCCGCACACCTATACTGTCACCTATAATCAGTACACCAACTCCCTGCACTTCATCGTGCCGGATTCCCTGCCTGTAAAAATCGAGTACACCACTCTGATAACCGAAACGGGCATGGTGACGGTGAACAACACCGTTTCCGTTGACGGAAAAGATCACGTGACCGACTTTACCGATGCGACGTTCCGCATCGAGGGACACAGCGGTAGCGCCTCCGGCTCTATGCACCAAATCACCCTGATCAAGGAAGACGGCAACACGGATATGCCGCTGGCGAACGTCACGCTGTATCTGTACGGGCCTATGGGCGACCCCGAAGCTACGATACCGCCGGGACAACCTGAATTTATTATCGCGGAAAACGGAGAACTGCTTTACTACATCGGTGCTTTCACCACCGGCAAGGACGGTACCACGCTGATACGAAACCAGTATCTGACCGAAGGCGGTCCATACGCTTTGGTGGAGCACGAACCCCCGCCCGGGTATAAAATGCCGGACAAGCCGACGTATTTCTATTTCTACCAACACGACCCCGACGGCATTATCCAGATGGTGACCACCATTGTCGTGGTGGACAACTTCCCCTATATGTATGAGTTGCCCGAGACGGGCGGCGTCGGCGCACTTCCCTTAGGCATTATCGGTATGGTCTGTATGGCCGCATCGATTGTGTATAGCATCATTCGTCGCAAACGGGAAAGGAGTTTACCCAATCTCCCGACATGAAGGCGGAGAATGCGCAAGCCCTAGTAAAAAATGCAAAATCCAAATAAAGAAAGGAAGTATGAAAAATGAAAAAGATTTTTGCAGTTTTGTTCGCACTGACCCTGATCCTGTCCCTGAGCACCGCCGTGTTCACCACGGCAAGCGCCGATGAGGAAACCCAGACCGGCAGCATCATCATCGAAGGCACCACCACCGTTCCCGTGGCCGGCAAAACCTTTAATGCGTACAAGATTTTGGACGCTAAGGCGATTGATGCCAACAGCCCGGCGGAGGGTATTGTCTACTCCATCCCCGCCGAACTGCAGGCGTTCTATAACGAACTCTGTAAAAAAGATGCGGCCACCATCGAAGACGTTATGGCTTACCTCAAAGCTGATGACGTCGATCTGCACGATTTTGCCGTAACAGCGTTGGACAAAGCTAAGCTTGCCAACGTCGCTCCCGTGGCTTCCGTGGTCGGTGCTAATGACACCGCCGTGATCGAGGATCTCCCGTTCGGCTACTACGTCATCGAGGATACGAGCAATGACACCGCCGTCTCGGCGCTGATGCTCCAAACCACCACCCAGACTGTGGTTGTCAAAGCGGACAAGCCGTCCATCGAGAAGAAGATCGACGGCGCAAACGACAGCGACGGCACCACGACCGGCCCGGTTGATTACAACACCGCCAAGGTTGGCGAGGATGTGCCCTACATCCTGACCTCGAAAGTTCCCGTGATGGAGGGTTATGCCTCTTACACCTACGTGGTAACTGATACCCTTTCTGCCGGCTTGACCTACAATAACGACATTGTCATCACCATCGGCAACGATACGTTGGTCGCCGACGACGACTACACCGTTGAGACGAACGATCAGAACATCATCACCATCACCTTTAAGAACTTCATCAATCGGACTGCCGGTGATGAAATCAAGATCACGTACTCGGCTAAAGTTAACGCAAACGCTGTTTTCGGCACCGCGGGCAACCCCAACACGGTGGTTCTGACCTATTCGAACAACCCGCAGGATGACGACAGCACCAAGGACACCACCCCGGACACCGTTTACACCTACCTGGCGAATCTGGTCATCTTCAAGACGGATAGCAGCAACCCGGCAGTGCCTTTGGCCGGTGCCGTGTTCGAGATCCGCAACGCAAACGGCGACACTCTCGCCGACGGTACGTCTGTTGCGGATACCGGTCTGGTGACCTTCACCTGGGACAACGGCGCTGCGCTGAAGGACGGCGAGTCCTACACCATCGTGGAAACCAAGGCTCCCACCGGCTATAACGAGGCTGCCCCGATCACGTTCGTGGTGACTTGCACCGATCCTACCGCTCCTGCCACTGCCTGCGCTTGGACTGCCTCCGACAACAAGGTAGTCTACCAGAACGATCGTTTCGAGGTCACGATCGCGAACTCGACCGGCGACCTGCTGCCCGAGACCGGCGGCATCGGCACCACCATCTTCTACGTGGTTGGTGGTCTGATGATGATCGTTGCGTTCGTTCTGCTGGTTTCCAAGAAGCGGATGGGCAATTACGCTTGAAGGGGTAAAGAATCGGACGAGTCTGATCCCGCATCGGAATCCGACACCGATTCTCCTAGCGAAAGCTAACGGACAGTAACCTCGTCCCCTGCCGGCTTCAAGCCGGCAGGGGCAACCCGTAAAAATGCTGACCGTTGTTTCCGAACCCGCTTCGGCAATAACGTTGAGAATTTTTATATAGGTGACAGCTTATGAAAAATACAAAAACAACCAAAAAGAAAAAGGGCGGGTCTTTCTCCACCATTCTCTTGGTCGCGGTATTTTTGATTGGCCTCAGCGTACTTCTGTACCCTGCTGTCAGTGATTTTATCAACGAGAAAAGACAGTCCAAAGCGATTATGAACTACGAGGATTTGCTCGCAGATCTGACGCCCGAGAATTATTCCGCGTTTTTTGAACAGGCCGATATCTACAACCAAAAGATTCGGAGTATGCCTTTTCCGTTCTTGAATTACAAGAAGATTTCCGAAGAATATAACAACACCCTGAACGTCGACGGCAACGGCATTATGGGGTACATCACCATTGAGAAAATCAAGGTGCAGTTACCCGTCTACCACGGCACCGACGACACGGTGCTCAACACCGCGGTGGGTCACGTGGAAGGCTCTTCCATCCCCGTCGGCGGTGAAAGCACCCACGCGGTTCTCTCTGCGCACCGTGGTCTGCCTTCCGCCAAATTGTTCACCAATCTGGATAAACTGGCAGTCGGCGACGTCTTCACCATCCGCATTCTGGATCAGACATTTACGTATCAGGTGGATCAGATTCGCATTACCCTACCCAAAGAAACCGAGGCCTTAAACATTGAAAAAGGCGAAGATTATTGCACCCTGGTCACCTGCACGCCCTACGGCATCAACACCCACCGCTTGCTGGTGCGCGGCACGCGCATCGAGAATCTCAAGGCAGACCCCGTCGTCAACGTCTTTACGGAAGCGTATCAAATCGATCCGCTGATCGTTACGCCCGCTGTGGCTGTGCCGATCCTGATTGCGTTGCTGGTCGTCCTGCTGGTCAAAGACAACAAGAAGAAAAAGAAAAACAAAGAAAAGCAAAAACAAGACGATGCGAAAGCACCGTAAAGGCAGAAAGGAGTGGAGGAGAATGCGTGGTAATCGGTTTGTGAAAAAGGTAACGGTTGTGCTGTTGGCGGTATGGCTGTGTTTATCCGCGTTGACCGTATGTCCCGCGCTCGCCTCCGCGCCGACCGGACACATCGCCATCACCACCCGTGACCACGACGAAAAGCAGGTCGTCGGCGGGGCGGTGTATCGCCTCTACGCGTTTGCTGCCGCAACGATTTCTGACAGCAACGTGACGTTTTCGTACACCGATGCGTTCAAAAACAACGGTATGCCCTTAGAACAGTCGGCGGACGCCGCACTCGCGTTGCATCTGGCCGTGTACGCCGAAAACCATCAGCTTCCCTATACCGAAAAAACGGCAGGCCACAACGGCGTCGTGACGTTTGATAATCTGCCCGTCGGCGCGTATTTGGTCGTGCCGACCGATATAGCGCAGGGGTATATTCCCGCATCCCCGCTGATCGTCTATCTGCCGAAAATAGTGAATGGGGAATGGCAGTATGCCGAAGAATGCACCCCAAAAATTCAAGCAAAAAGCGATACTCCTCAAGCGGTCAAAATCGCCGTCCAAAAGAAATGGGAAGGCTCTGCTAAGCATCCCGATGACGTTACCGTATCTTTGATAAAGGACGGGAAGACGGTGGACACCGTTTCGCTCAACGCGCAAAACGATTGGTATTATCAATGGACCGATTTGGACGGCAATCACGCCTGGAACGTGGTCGAGCCGAACGTGCCGACCGACTATCGGGTGAGCTACGAAACCTCGGAGCGGTTGGTTGTCATCACCAACGCCACCACCGTCACCTCGGGCGAAGAGCCGCCGTTGTTGCAAACGGGACAGTTGAATTGGCCGGTGCCGATCTTGCTGATGGCGGGGTTGATGCTCATTCTCATCGGCTGGGCACTGCTCAACTTATCCCACAAAGATGAGGAAACCGTATGAAACGAAACGTTGCCATCGCCTTGATCGCCATCGGTGTGCTGGCCGTATTTTTGGCCACGGCACTTTGGGGATATAACCTATACGAAAGCGAACGAGCCAAAAACAGCGCGCAAGACCTTATGCAGTCCTTGCTTCGACAGGTCGATCCGCAAAAAGAGGACGACCCCTTCAACGAGAAAATGAAAGTGGTGGACATCGACAGCTACGGCTATATCGGTTACCTTTCCGTCCCCACCCTGAATCTGGAACTGCCGGTCATGTCAACCTATGATTACAGCCGCCTCAAACTAGCCCCTTGTCGCTACTACGGCAGCGCAAAATCCGACAACTTGGTCATTGCCGCGCACAACTATAAGCACCATTTTGGATACATCGGGAAGCTGGCGGCGGGCGACACCATTCTCTTCACCGATATGGAGGGCACGATATATCGCTATCGCGTTACCGCCGTCGAGGTGATCCCGCCTACGGCGGTGGATCAAGTGAAGGATAGCGGCGATGCGCTGGTGTTGTATACCTGTAATTATAGCGGAAACAAACGTGTCGTCGTCCGCTGTGTGTATGCATAACGAAAAGCCGTTCGACGCGGTTCGTCGCAATAGAGTTGATTGTATAACAATAAACTCCGAGAGCCCTTGGTTTTTGAGGCTCTCGGGGTTTTGTTATTTGCGTTGACAGGATTCGAACCTGCGGCTACCAGCCCAAAACATAGTCGGTTCACGGTGCAGTCGCTTGTGACCCTCCTTGTTTTGGGCTTCCTCCGCCTCGCTGTATCCGCCACCGGCGGCGCTCGGCTCCGTCACCTCGTCCCTCACTTCGTTCGGGACTCGAGACGCAGATTTAAACCCTACCTGAACAAAAATACGGAGATGGGCAAATGCCCATCTCCGTATTTTGGTCGAGATGACAGGATTCGAACCTGCGGCCTCTTCGTCCCGAACGAAGCGCGCTACCAAACTGCGCTACATCTCGATATTAATTTTTTGCGCTAACGCTCACTTGGGAGAATGGCGCGACAGCGACATTCTCGAGGGGGCGACCACCGCATTAATCGATGCAGACGCATTAGGAGTCGCCCCGACAGCCACATTATTATAGTACGCAAACGGCGGTTTGTCAATGCTTTTTTCGTCGCAAATCCAAAATTCCCCTATCAACCATGCCAAAAACATTGACAAACCCCCTGCCAAGGCGGTATACTTATTAGGATTAGGATAAGATTTTCCATTAACCGATTAATTTCGCCAGTTTTTTCTAAAGGAGAGATTCGTATGGCATCCATTCCAGAGATGTTCGGCAGCATGGTCTTTAACGATACCGTGATGCAGTCACGCCTGCCCAAAGACACCTATCAGGCGCTTCAGCGCACCATGCAGAACGGCCGTCACCTCGATCCTGCGGTCGCGGCGGTCGTCGCCGGCGCGATGAAGGACTGGGCGATCGAACAGGGCGCAACCCACTACACCCATTGGTTCCAGCCGATGACCGGCATCGCCGCGGAGAAGCACGACAGCTTCATCTCTCCCGCGCCTGACGGCAAGGTAATCATGGAATTCTCCGGCAAGGAGCTCATCAAGGGCGAGGCGGACGCCTCTTCGTTCCCCTCGGGCGGCCTGCGTGCGACCTTTGAGGCACGCGGCTACACCGCGTGGGACCCGACCTCCTATGCCTTTATCAAGGACAATACCCTCTGCATACCCACCGCGTTCTGTTCTTATGGCGGTGAGGCACTAGACAAAAAGACCCCTCTGCTGCGCTCGATGGAGGCCATCAGCAAGCAGGCACTGCGTGTCGTCAAGCTGTTCGGTCACGAGGACGTGACGATGGTGCGTTCTACCGTCGGCCCCGAGCAGGAATATTTCCTCATCGACAAGGCGATGTACGACCGCCGCAAGGATCTGATCAACACCGGCCGCACGCTGTTCGGCGCGAAGCCGTCCAAGGGGCAGGAGCTCGACGATCACTACTACGGCACCATTAAGACCCGCGTTGCCGCCTATATGCGCGACCTCGATGAGGAGCTGTGGAAGCTCGGCGTGCTCGCCAAGACCGAGCACAACGAAGCCGCGCCCGCGCAGCACGAGATGGCGCCCATCTTCACCACCACCAACATCGCCGCCGACCACAACCAGCTCACGATGGAGCTGATGAAGAAGGTCGCGGAACGGCACGATCTGGTGTGCCTGCTGCATGAGAAGCCCTTTGCGGGTGTCAACGGCAGCGGTAAGCACAACAACTGGTCGCTGTCCACCGACACGGGCGCCAACCTGCTCGAGCCGGGCGACACCCCGCACGAGAACGCCCAGTTCCTGCTGTTCCTCTGCGCCGTCATTAAGGCGGTGGACGACTATCAGGATATGCTGCGCGTCTCCATTGCGAGCGCGGGCAACGACCATCGCCTCGGCGCGCAGGAAGCGCCGCCCGCTGTGGTTTCCATCTTCCTCGGGGACGAGCTGACCGCCATCCTCGAGTCCATTGAGAACGACACCGCCTACGATGCAAAAGAAAAGGTGCAGATGAAGGTCGGCGTACACACGCTGCCCCGTTTCCCGAAGGATACCACCGACCGCAACCGTACGTCGCCTTTTGCGTTCACGGGTAACAAGTTCGAGTTCCGTATGCTGGGCTCGTCGCAGCCCGTGTCCGAGCCGAATGTCGTGCTCAACACCGCGGTTGCGGGCGTGCTGGACGATTTCGCGACCGAGCTTGAGGGCGCGGAGGATTTCCACGCCGCCCTACAGACGCTCATCCGCCGCGTCATCAAGGAACATAAGCGCATCATCTTCAACGGCAACGGCTACGACGACGCGTGGCTCGCAGAGGCGGAGAAGCGCGGCTTGCTCAACCTGCCCACCACCGCCGATTGCCTACCCTGCTATATCCTGCCCAAGAACATCGCGCTGTTTGAGAAATACGGCGTGTACTCCGAGGCGGAGATGCGCGCACGCTACGACATCTACCTGACCAACTATGCGAAGGTGCTGCACATCGAGGCGTGCACGATGTTGAGTATGACCCGCAAGGACATCGTTCCCGCCGCCATCCGCTACGGACGCGAGCTGGCGGACGCGATCGTCAGCAAGAAGGCTGCCATCCGCGGCATCAACTGCAAGGTCGAGGAGCGGTTGCTCTCCAATATCCAGGCCCACACCGCCGCGCTCGTCGAGGCGCTCGATAAGCTGGATGCCCACGTGCAGACTGTCGATACGATGAATGCTGACGGACAGACGCGTGCCAACTTCTACCGCGATGCGATCATCCCCGCGATGGAGACCCTGCGTGCCGAGGCCGACGCGCTGGAGATGCTGGTTGCGAAGGATCTGTGGCCGTTGCCCAGCTACGGTGACATCCTTTTTTCGGTGCGATAAACAATGAAAACAACGCTCTTGCTTCCCATTTGGAAAGCGGGAGCGTTGTTTGCTATGTTGCCAAATTCCGTATGTTGTGCTATAATGCAGGCATATGGCGAACAGGAAAGGAGCATTTTATGACGTTTTTGTATTTTCTCGAAGGTCTGCGTAACCACGTGTTGGATGCGTTTTTCTCCTTTGTCACCCTGTTTGGTGAGGAGACCATCTTCATGGCGGTCGGGATGATCGTGTTCTGGTGCGTGAATAAGTATAAGGGGTATTACCTGCTGTGCGTCGGCTTCTTGGGGACGGTGCTCAACCAGTTTCTCAAGATCGTTTGTCGCGTGCCGCGCCCGTGGGTGAAAGACCCGAATTTCACCATCGTGGAATCGGCGCGCGAGGCCGCGTCGGGCTACTCCTTCCCGAGCGGACACACGCAAACGGCGGTCGGTTTGTACGGCGGTATCGCCCGCGTAAACAAGAATACCGCTCTGCGCGTGGGGATGCTCGTGCTTGCGGCGCTTGTTGCGCTGTCGCGGATGTATCTCGGCGTACATACCCCCGCGGACGTGCTCACGTCGGTGGGTATCGGCGCGTTGCTGGTGTTCGTGATGCACCCCATCTTCCGCAAAGCGGAGAAGTCCCCCTGCGTGATGGTGGCAGTGCTCGCCTCGTTTGTCGCGCTGATGATCGCGTATCTTTGCTTTGTCTGCCTGTTCCCGTTCCCCGCTGAGGTCTATTCAGCGGATGCGGTGCACAACCTGCAGTCTGCGCAAAAGAACGGCTTTACGCTACTCGGCTGTGCGGTGGGCTTGCTGCTCGCGTACGTAGTTGATGACAAGTGGCTGCACTTCGACATCAAAGCGGTGTGGTGGGTGCAGATCATCAAGACGGTGGGCGGCATTCTGCTCGTCCTTGCGACGAAGGAGCTGCTGCGTGCACCGCTCGACGCACTGTTTGGCGGTCATCTCGCGGCGAGAAGCGTGCGGTATTTCCTCATCGTGGTGGTTGGCGGCATCCTGTGGCCAATGACCTTCAAATTCTTCTCAAAGCTCGGCAAGAAACAATAATGCGAAAGAAAAAGGCTCGACCATAAGGGGCGTACACATAAGGACAGTACAACACGATACGAAAACACCCGTAGTTTTAAAAACTATGGGTGTTTTTAATATTCTCTTTCTTTGTTAGTCAAGTTGTGCTATAATACAACTAACCGATAAATAAGAATTTGACGGTCAATTCGCACTCTACCACAGGTTTACTTCTCCTCACTAAACCAATGGTAGGTGTATTTAATGCGAAATAGACGTTATACTGTATGCGAAAGGAGGCATCTTATGGATCAAATAAAAATCGGAGGATTTATTGCCGAGTGCAGAAAAAAGGCAAACTTAACACAAATGCAATTGGCAGAAAAACTGGATATTACCGATAAAGCTGTATCAAAATGGGAACGAGGCATTACAATGCCCGATACTTCGATAATGCTTGAACTTTGCAAAATTCTCGGCATCAGTGTAAACGAATTATTAAGTGGGGAGAAAATCAATATGGAGAATAATAATCAAAAAAACGAACAGCTTTTGCTTGAAATGGCAAACGAATTAGAAAAGAAAAACAAAACTATTTGGAATGCAATGTGGACGATCATGGCAGTGAGTATCATTGGATTAATCGGAGGTCTTGCGATTATCGCGTTTTTTATTCCCGAGGGCCCTTGGATGCTCGTTGCGATACTTGCGCTCTGCGTGGTCTTCCTGATACCGTGCTTCTACGCATTAAAGCTTGAGGTTAGCGTAGGTGCTTATAAATGCAAGAACTGCGGTTACGAGATTGTACCTACCTATATGCAGGCACTTAATGCGATGCATAGAGGAACGACTCGGTATTTGAAGTGTCCAAAATGCAACAAACGTACTTGGTGCAAGAAAGTATTAAAGAAGTAAATTCCAATTTATCGAATAGATAATATTTGTTTAGATAAGGGTTTTAGGTTCTCCTAACAAGTGACATTTGGGCGCCCAAATGTCCTGCTTGTTACGGTATGAGACAAAACTAAAAAGCCTCCCTTGTGCAAAGGGAGGTGGCAAAAATCTTTGATTTTTGACGGAGGGATTGTTGGTTGTCTGCTCTTAACAATCCCCCAGTCTTTTTGCTTCGCAAAAATCCAGCCCCCTTTACACAAGGGGGCCTTTTTTCTGTCCTTACGGGTACAACGCCTACGGTCGAGCCTTTTTTGGTGGGTATTACTTTTTCGTCCACGTTGAGGGGATGAGCACGAACAACAGCGGATAGATCTCCAGTCGTCCGAACAGCATCGCCAGCGAGAGAATGATTTTCGACAGCGGCGAATACACCGCATAGCTTGCGGCAGGTCCGACCAGGCCGAAGCCGGGACCGACGTTGTTGAAGCAGGCGGTCATGGCGGAGAAATTGGTTACCATCCCGAACGGCTCAAAGCATAACAGCAGACAACCGACTGCAAACAGCGCAATGTAGAGAATAAAATACGCCGATGCACCGGATATGGCACCTTCGTCGAGGCGCTTGCCTTCCATCTTGATGACGCCGACCGAGCGGGGATGCAGTAGGCGGCGCAGATCGCGCTTGACGGTGCTCAGCAGCAGTTGGACGCGCGACACCTTGAGACCGCCCGCGGTGGAGCCCGCACAGCCGCCGATAAACATCAGCACGAGCAGGATGCCCTTGGACAGTCCCGGCCAGAGGTCAAAGTCCGCGGTGGCATAGCCGGTGGTGGTGGTGATGGACGACACCTGGAAGAGCGCCGTGCGTACCGTCTCCTCAAAGCCGTCGTACAGCGGTGCGATGTTGAGCGAAATGGCGGCGGTGGCACCGACCACGATGGCGACATACAGCCACAACTCGCGGCTTTTGAACGCTTCTTTGGCATGGCGGATGAGGATGAGGTAATAAAGGTTAAAGTTGACACCGAACAGCAGCATAAAGATACCGATGACCCATTGGAGATACGGGCTGTATCCCGCAATGCTGTCCGCCTTGATGCCGAAGCCGCCCGTGCCGGCCGTGCCGAAAGCGTGTACCACGCTGTCAAACAGCGGCATACCGCCCAAAAGCAGCAGGACGATCTCCACCGCAGTCATCACCAGATAAATGATGTAGAGGATTTTCGCGGTATCGCGGATACGGGGCATCAGCTTGCCGACGACTGGCCCCGGCATTTCGGCGCGCAAGATGTGCATATTGCGCCCCGACACCGACGGCACGATCGCCATGATCAGCACCAGCACACCCATACCGCCGATCCAGTGGGTAAAACTGCGCCAAAAGAGCAGTCCGTGGCTCATTGCCTCGACGTTTTTGAGGATGGAAGCGCCCGTGGTGGTAAAGCCGCTCACCGTCTCAAAGAAGGCATCGACGTAGCTCGGGATCTCCCCGCTGAGGAAGAAGGGCAGCGCGCCGACGGCGGATAGCGCCAGCCACGACAGCGCGACGATGACAAAACCCTCACGCGCGTATACGACCTGCGAGCGCGGACGGCTGATTAGGGTGAGAGCAAACCCCACCGCCAACGCGACCGCCGCCGTGGTGAGTATCGCCCACAGGCATTGTTCGCGATAAATGAGCGCGACCAGCGCGGGTAGAACCAATACCGCCGCTTCCAGTTTAATGATCTGCCCGATCATATATAAAACCATTCTGCGATTCATAGTAAACCATCCTTATTTCAGGATATCCTTTAGTTCTTGCAGATGCTGTCCCGCAACGAGCAGTACCACCTTGTCTCCCGCGAGGATGCAATCGTCACCGGTGGGGATGATGGGCTTGCGGTTGCGGATGATGCCGGCAATGAGGATGTTGGGCTTGAGGTTAAGCTCCTTGAGCGGGATGTTGATGAGGGTTGGTTCGTCCTGTACCAGGAATTCCACCGCTTCGGCGCGGTCGTCCATCAGCGTGTACAGCGTTTCGATCGTGCTGCCCATCGAGTTGTGCAGTGCGCGGGCGTACCGCACCAGTACGTCCGCGATGAGTTTGCGGGGGGATACGATGCAGTCCATCCCCAGACGACTCGCCATCGACGCGAGCTCGGGACGGTTGACTTTGGCGACCACCTTGGGCACCTTCTGCGAGGAGGCGAAGAAAGAGAGCAGGATATTTTGCTCGTCCATACCCGTCAGCGATACAAAGGCATCCATATCGGCGATGCCTTCCTCCGCCAACAGCTCTTGATGTGAGCCGTCGCCGTGGATGACCACTGCCTTGGGCAGTGCTTCGCACAAGTCCTCACACAAGGCGCGGTCGCGGTCGATGATCTTGACGTCGGTACCCGCCGCGAGCAGGCGCTTGGCAAGATAGAATGCGGTGCGGCTGCCGCCGAGAATCATCACGTCGCGCGCCTGCTTGGATGCCAGCCCGATCGCACGCAGCAGCTTATGGGCCTCGGCGGGAGAGGCGGTCAGGCCGATGCGGTCGTCCGCCTGCAGGACGAAATTACCGTCGGGGATGTACACCTCGTCGCCGCGCTGGACAACGCAGATGAGGAATTTGGCTTTGTACCGTGCGCGAAGTTCATGCAGCGGCACGCCGAGCAGCGGCGAGTCGTCACGCAGATGCAGCTCGATCATCTCGAAATTGCCGCGGGAGAAGGTCTCGATCTTCGCCGCGGTGGGGAGCTTTAAGGTGTGGAACAGCTCGCTCGCCGCGAGCAGTTCGGGGTTGATAGCCATCGATAGCCCCAGCTCCTGCTTCATAAAGGTGAGGGACTTGTCATTGTATTCGGGGTTGCGGATGCGGGCGATGGTGTGCTGCGCGCCCATCCGCCCCGCGAGGTAGCAGGCGAGCATATTAAGCTCGTCCGACCCCGTGACGGCGATGAACATCTCCGCATCGGCGGCCCCTGCCTCGGCGAGAGTGTCGCAGTCTGCGCCATTGCCGCAGACACCCATCACGTCATAGATGTTGGTGATCTCGGCGAGGATGTCGCGGTCGAGCTCGATGGCGGTGATGTCGTGCCCCTCGGCGGTAAGGCTGGCGAGGATGGTGGAACCGATCTTGCCGCAGCCGACGATAAGAATCTTCATAAAAACGCTCCTTTCGGGCGAGAAATGATGGCTTATGATAATACCAGTATTGTACCACATCTTGTCAATATATGCAAACCTTAAATAGGGTTGTAGGGGCGGATGCCCACATCCGCCCGAAGGAATATTGTGCAAAGCCATTACGGGACGATGTGGGCATCGTCCCCTACAAGCATATTTTTGTTTACACGCTGCTATTAGCCTCCCTTGCCTAAAGGGGGCCTTATAAGGGATTGCAAACAAAAAATTTTTCCTTTCGACAAAAATCTCCTTGCTTTTTCTTTTTAATAATGCTATGCTGAGAATGCCAAGCAAACTAAATATGAAAAACCCTCGGTTTGCGTTTTTACCATTCGGTAAAAACGCAGGCTCTGCTTTTGCATACCGAGGGTTTTGCATTAGTTTGCTTGGCGGCCGGAGCCATGCGTTTTTCGGTGCGTGGCTTTTGCCACGCACTTTTTTGTTATCGAGGTGAAATGGTATGCAAAAAACAATGATTTTTGAGCGCGAGATTGATAAAGCAGGACGGTTTGTTATTCCGGTTGACGTTCGTCATATGTACGACATTGGGGATGGCGATAAGTTGCTCATTATCCCGCAGGAAAACGGCATCCTCATCCGCAAGGCGGAGAAATAAGAACACAAAAACACAGCGCATCGGTGCATAAGCCCGATGCGCTGTACTTTTTACATCTTCTCTATCTCTGCCATTACAGCATCCGCGAACTCGCGGCAGGTGTTGCCGCCGAGTTCTCCGCTCATATTGAGCGTGTCGCTGACGATGGTAAGGGCGTTTTCCAGCTTTTGCGCCTCGTCGGGGCGGGCGATGTGCCGCAGCAGCATCGCGACCGCTTTGAGGATGCTGGCAGGGTTGGCATAATCGCCCAGCCCCTGCTCCAGCATACGCGGCGCGGTGCCGTGAATCGCCTCAAACATCGCGTACTCGTCGCCGATGTTCGCGCTGCCTGCCGTGCCGACACCGCCCTGAATCTGGGCGGCCTCGTCGGTGATGATATCACCGTACAGGTTGGGCAGCACGAACACCTGAAACCGACTGCGCACCGCAGGGTTGACGAGGTTGGCGGTCATAATGTCGATATACCAGTCCTCGGCGGTGATGTCGGGATACTCGGCAGCGATCTCGTGGCATATCGCGGAGAATTTGCCGTCGGTCTTTTTCATAATGTTTGCCTTGGTGACGATGGCAACATTGTCTTTGCCGTTCATGCGCGCATATTCGAACGCGGCACGGGCGATGCGGCGCGTACCGGCATCGGTGGTAACCTTAAAGTCCATCGCGAGCTTGTCCGGCAGTTCAATGCCCTTGCTGCCGAGGACGTATTCGCCCTCGCTGTTTTCGCGGTAGAACACCCAGTCGATGCCTTCCTCGGGCACGTTGACGGGGCGCACGTTGGCGTACAGGTCAAGCTCGCGGCGCATCGCGACGTTGGCGCTTTCCATTGCGCCGCCGTGGGGGGTGGCGGTGGGGCCTTTGAGAAGGACGTCGCACGCTTTGAGCGCGGCGAGGGTGTCGTCGGGGATCGCCTTGCCGACTTCCATACGGCGATCAAGGGTCAGCCCCTCGATCTCACGGATCTCCACTTTACCTGCGGCAATATCGTCCGCGAGCAGATGCTCCATCACGCGCTTGGCTTCCTTGGTGATGATGGGGCCGATGCCGTCGCCGTCGACGGTGCCGACAACGATTTTGTCCATCGCGGCGAAATCCTTTGCCGTGGCGCCTGCCTCCATGCGGTTTTGCCGTTCAAGCTGGCTTTCCAGCAGCGTGCGGAAGCTCTCTACGGCCTTGTCGATATATTCCTGCATCGTGTTATTCTCCCATCTCTTTGGTGTAGGCGAGCAGACCGCCCGCTTTCAGAATGGCTTTCTGACGGTCGGTGAAGTCCGCGCACAGCGTGAAGGTCTCGCCCGTGGTATCGTCGGTCAGGGTGATGTTGCCGCTGTCCATCCCCGCGTACACGTCGGAGAGAGCCAGAGCGTCGCCCTGCGAGAGCTTGTCGTAGTCGGCGGGGTTAGCGAAGGTCAGCGGCATAATACCCGCATTGATGAGGTTCGCCGCGTGGATACGGGCAAAGGATTTCGCGATCACCGCGCGCACACCGAGATATAAGGGCACGAGCGCCGCGTGCTCGCGGGAGGAGCCTTGTCCGTAGTTGCTGCCGCCGACGATGATGCTCTGTCCCGCCGCTTTTGCGCGCTCGGGGAAGGTGGTATCACACACGCCGAAGCAGAACTGCGACAGGTGCGGGATGTTGGAGCGGTAGGGCAGGATCTTCGCGCCCGCGGGCATAATGTGGTCGGTGGTGATGTTGTCGCCGACCTTGAGAATGAGCGGCGCGGTGAGGCTGTCGAGCTGCGGATGGCTCTGCGGGAATTCTTTAATGTTCGGGCCGCGCAGAACTTCGACATCCGCTGCGTCCGCCTCGTCGGCGGGCGGGATGACCGCGCTGTCGTCGATGCGGAAGGACGCGGGCATCGTGATGCTCGGCATTTCACCGAGCAGACGCGGGTCGGTAATTTCGCCCGTCAGCGCCGCGGCGACCGCGGTCTCGGGACTGACGAGGTAGACCTGCCCGTCGGCGGTACCGCTGCGGCCTTCGAAGTTGCGGTTAAAGGTACGCAGGCTCACGCCGCCCGAGTTGGGAGAGAAGCCCATGCCAATGCAGGGGCCGCACGCACTTTCCAGTACGCGGGCACCCGCGGCGAGAATGTCGGTGAGCGCGCCGCAGTCGGCGAGCATCGTCAGCACCTGCTTAGAGCCGGGGGAGATGGACAGGCTGACCGAGGGCTGGATGGTGCAGCCACGCAGCAGCGCGGCGACCTTGAGCATATCCTGCAGCGAGGAGTTGGTGCAGGAGCCGATGCACACCTGATCCACCTTGGCGCCTTTGAGGGATGCCACCGTGACGATGTTGTCGGGGCTGTGCGGACACGCAATCAGCGGCTCGAGGGTGGACAGGTTGATGTGCAGAATCTTATCGTATTCGGCGTCGGGATCGCTCGCGAGTGGGATGTAATCCTCCTCGCGTCCCTCGGCCTTGAGGAATTCACGGGTGACCTCGTCGGAGGGGAAAATGGAGGTCGTGGCACCAAGCTCGGTGCCCATATTGGTGATGGTGGCGCGCTCGGGGACACTCAGCGTCGCGACGCCCTCGCCGCCCCATTCGATGATCGCGCCGACGCCGCCCTTGACGGAGAGCTGGCGCAGAATCTCAAGGCTGACGTCCTTCGCGGTGACGAAGGGGCGCAGCTTGCCCGTCAGCTCGACCTTAAACATCTTCGGCATCGTGATGTAGTAGGCGCCGCCACCCATTGCGACCGCGACGTCGAGACCGCCCGCGCCCATCGCGAGCATACCGATGCCGCCGCCCGTGGGGGTGTGACTGTCCGAGCCGATGAGGGTCTTGCCGGGCTTGCCGAAGCGCTCGAGATGCACCTGATGGCAGATGCCGTTGCCGGGACGGGAGAAGTAGATGCCGTGCTTTTTGCACACCGACTGGATATAGCGGTGGTCGTCGGCGTTCTCGAAGCCCGACTGTAAGGTGTTGTGGTCGATGTAGGCGACGCTGCGCTTGGTGCGCACGCGCGGGATGCCCATCGTCTCAAATTCGAGGTACGCCATCGTGCCGGTGGCGTCTTGGGTCAGCGTCTGGTCGATGCGCAGGGCGATCTCGGTGCCTGCGATCATCTCGCCGCTGACGAGGTGGTCTTTAATGATCTTTTGTGCGATTGTCAGTCCCATAATGGTTCGCTCCTTATCCGTATGGTTACTCTTCCGTTGATTTCTCAAGCATTCTGTCGCGCGCGTGAGCGATGTGCTCGTTCATCGCCGCCTCGGCGGCGTCGCCGTCCCCCGCGAGGATCGCGTTGCAGATGCGGCGGTGCTCCTCGGTGGACGCGGTTGCGCGGTTGACCTTCTCCACCGACGCGCGGCGGAATTTCTGCGCCTTGCGGTGCAGTGGCACGAGGGCACCCTGCAGCGTGGCGCTACCGCAGCCCGCGTAGATCATCTCGTGGAACTCGTGATCCTGCCACTGCACGTGATCGGGATCTGCCTTAGCAACGTAGAACTCTTGCAGATCGACGGCGTTGGCGAGTGCCTTCTTCTGCTCGTCGGTCATATTTTCGGCGGCGCGGCGCGCGGCGATGCCCTCGATGCACGCGCGAATGTCGAGGATGTCACGGATGTCGTCCTTGGTGATGCCGTTGACGACCACGCCCTTGCCCGTTTCGCGCAGGATGTTCTCCTGCTGCAGGCGGCGGATCGCCTCACGGATGGGGGTGCGGCTCACGCCCATTTCCTCGCACAGCCGCGCCTCGGTGAGAATTTCACTGTAGGCGTATTTGCCGCCGAGGATGTCGTTCTCCAATCGCTCGAATACGCAGTCGGCGAGGGATACGCTCTTATGCTTTTCAATCATAGCTTTACTCCTTACAGCTCGCCGTCGGAGAAGACGGTGACCTTCTCCTCCAGCTCGTTATTGGACAGGCAGGTCTGACGCCCGTCCTCGTATTCGCGATCGACCCACTCCTTCATCTTGGTGACGAGGGGGCTGCGCTTGTCGACCTTCTTGTCGTCGGGGAGGTTATAGTGCTCGTTGATCCAGTAGGCGATGCCCGCGAGTCCCGAGGTCTTGCTGACCGTGACCGAGGCGGGGCGGCCGAGGATTTTTTTGGTGTCGAAGATGTTGTAGATCTCCTCGTCCTTGAGCAGACCGTCGGCGTGGATACCCGCGCGGGTGACGTTGAAGTTCTGCCCGACAAAGGGGGTCATCGGCGGGATGTCGTAGCCGATCTCCTTGCGGAAATACTCCGCAATCTCGGTGATGACGGTGGGATCCATGCCGTCGAGCGAGCCGCGCAGCGACGCGTATTCCATCACCATCGCCTCAAGCGGCACGTTGCCCGTGCGCTCGCCAATGCCGAGCAACGAGCAGTTGACGGCGCACGCGCCGTACAGCCATGCGGATGCGGCGTTGGCGACTGCCTTGTAGAAGTCGTTGTGACCGTGCCACTCGAGCATTTCGCTCGGCACATCGGAATAGTGCTGCAGACCGTAGATGATGCCGGGCACGCTGCGGGGTAGGGCAACCTCGGTGTAGGGCACACCGTAGCCCATCGTGTCGCAGGCACGGATGCGCACGGGAATCTTCGCCTGACGGCTCATTTCCATCAGCGCATTGACAAAGGGAACGACGAAGCCGTAGAAGTCCGCGCGTGTGATGTCCTCGAGGTGGCAGCGAGGCATAACCCCCGCCTCGAACGCCTCACTGACGGCGGCGAGGTAGTGATCCATCGCCTGCTTGCGCGTCATTTTGAGCTTCTTGAAGATATGATAGTCAGAACAACTCACCAGAATACCCGTCTCGCGGATGCCGAGATCTTTGACGAGTTTAAAGTCTTCCTTGCTCGCACGGATCCAGGTCGTGATCTCGGGGAATTTTAGCCCCAGCTCCTGACACTTTTGCAGGGCGATGCGGTCCTTCTGGCTGTAGACGAACATCTCGGTCTGGCGGATAATGCCGTAGGGGCCGCCCAGACGGGACATATACTTGTAGAGCTGCACGATCTGCTCGACCGTGTAGGGCTCGATGGACTGCTGTCCGTCGCGCAGAGAGGTGTCGGTAATCCAGATTTCCTCCGGCATACCCATCGGCACGCGGCGGTGGTTAAAGCCCACCTTCGGCACGGTGTCGTAGCTGTATACGTCGCGGAAAAGCTGCGGATCGGGCACGTCCTGCAGCGAGTATTTGTAGGTTTTGGCTTCCAGCAGATTGCTGTGCGGGGATAATTCCAGCATAGCAAGCACTCCTTTCCTTGAACGGATTTTCGCATAAACGAATCGGCATATAGCTGCGTCATCGTATGATTGTATACAATTGTACTCACATAACCCCTACTTGTCAAGCGGTATAAGACAAGTATATGGGAAAAAAGCAAAAAAAGACCGCCGATTTTGTGTAACCCGTCACGGTGATGCAAAATCGGCGGTCAAATCTGTGCAGATGGGTTGTTCTTTATGCAGCGCAGGCACCTTGTACACGTTGTCGCAGGACGTATACTATGCTCTCCCATTTAACAGATAGTTTGCGAGCTGTGTCGGCGTGTCGACAAGAGCCGTCGCGCCCGCATCGCGCAGGATGTTCGCGTCGCGAAAGCCCCAAGTCACCCCGAGACAGCGCATCCCTGCGTTCCTCGCTGTAAGCACGTCGGTGTCCGCGTCGCCGACGAAGATCGCCTCGTCAGCGGATACGCCCAGCCGCGCGAGCGCCGCGAGCGTGCCGTCGGGTGCGGGTTTACGCGGGCGGTTGGGGATGTCGCCAACCACGACCGCAATATATTCGCCGAAGAAGTGCCGACAAAGTGCCGCGGTCGCTTCCTCGAGCTTGTTGGACACCACCGCCATCGCGATCCCCGTCGCTTTCAGGCGGGCGAGGGCGGGCAGGATGCCGTTGTAGGGGGCGGTCGCGTCGAGGCTGTGCTCGGCGTAGTAGGCGCGGAAGGTGTCCAGCACCTGTGCGGTCGTCTCTCTGTCGGTGTCCGCAGGCACCGAGCGGGCGATGAGGTTGGCTACCCCGTGGCCGACGAAGGTGCGCACCTCGGCGCGGGTACGTCTTGGCATTCCGTGCGCGTCGAGGGCGAAATTCACCGCCGTCGTGAGGTCGTCCAGGGTGTTGAGCAGCGTGCCGTCGAGGTCAAATATCACGGCGTTGATTGGTTGCATCCGCCATCACTTCCTTTTTCTTTGTGTTATCGTAGCACAATTTTGTTGGATTGACAATCCTTTTTTTGACGATTATAATAGGAGTACCAAACGGACCAAAGGAGAAAGCGCACCGTGTATATATATGAATTGCATCAGCATACGACCGCCGCCAGTGCCTGTGCCCATGAGACCCCCGAGGAGGTTGTCCGCGGGCTCAAACAGGCGGGCTTTGCGGGCGTGGTGATGACCGAGCATTTTTACCACGGCAACACCGTCGTGCGTCGGCATCAGGCGTGGGAGGATTTCGTCCGCCCCTACGAGGATGCCTTTGAGCGGGCGAAAAAGGCCGCGGAAGAGTTGGATTTCGACGTACTTTTCGGCATTGAGGAGGGCGTCGGCGGAGGCAAAGAAGTGCTGCTCTACGGCATCACGCCCGCGTTCTTGTACGCACACCCCGAGTTGCGGGATGCCGATTTGTCGACGCTTGCGGCACTGGTGCGCGCCGAGGGCGGACTGGTGGTGCAAGCGCATCCGTTTCGCGTGCGGGATTACATCCGCGCGCCGTGGGAGGAGCTGCCCGCCGAGCATCTCGATGGTATCGAGGTGCACAACGCCTGCAACGACGATCTGTCGAATCTGCGCGCGCAGGCACTCGCGGAAAAGCATAGACTTATTGAAGTCGCAGGCTCGGATGCGCACACGCCACTATCCCGCGGTCAGGCGGGCATTGTGTGCGAGGAGCGCATCCGCACCGAAGAGCAGCTTGCCGCCATTTTGCGTAGCGGCGAGTACGAGTTGTATATTTCCGAATAACGAAAGCCGTCGGCATCCGCCGACGGCTTATATTTATTCTATCGTATCGTACTCGTCTTGCCACAGCCCGTGCGCTTCAAGCGCCCCCCGCATATCCGCGGGGACGGGGGCGGCGACGGTGATATGCTCGCCGCTGACGGGGTGGGCGAGGGTCATCCGCGCGCAGTGCAGCCCGTGGCGCGGCAGGGTTGTCTCGTCCGTGCCGTACATCGTGTCCCCTGCGAGCGGGTAGCCGAGCCAGGAGAGGTGTACGCGGATCTGGTGGGTGCGGCCCGTCTCGAGCACTACCCGCACGAGCGAGATCTCACCGTCGGTGCCGAGGCTTTTCCAGTGCGTGATGCTGTCCTTGCCGCCCTCGCCGACCTCGCGGGTGATGCAGCTGCCCTCCCGCACGCGGATGGGCTGATCGACCGTGCCCTCGCCTGTCAGCTCGCCGAGCACGATGGCGAGATACACCTTCTGCGGTTTCTGTGCAAGAGTGTAGGCAACGTGCGGACTTTTCGCCGCGAGCAGTAGCCCCGAGGTGTTGCGATCGAGGCGGTTGGTGGGGCGAAAGGATAAGGGCGTGCCCTTGCGCTCGAAATAGCCGACAACCGCATTGGCGAGCGTCGGTTCTGGCTTGCCTGCCGAGGGGTGCACCGCGAGGTAGGGCGGCTTGTTGATGACGAGGATGTGATCGTCCTCGTAGGCGACCTCGAGTGGCATATCCGCGCCCTCGATGCGCACCGCGTCGTCGGGCATCGTGATGACGACGGTTTGCCCCGCGGCAATGTGGTCGATGGAGCGTTTTTGCACGCCGTCGACGGTCATCCCGTTTTCGACGCGTTTTAATTTGACCACCATCCGCCAGGAAAGCCCGCAGGCGCGACGCAAAAAGGTCTGCAGCATTTCGCCGTCGTATTCGGGCGGTACGGTGTAGGTGAACTGTCCCACGGGCATCCTCCTTTCGGGTATATTCGGGCGCATACGCACATAGAAATGGTATGAGAGAGGTGTGTGCGATGAACGGGGCGGCGATGATCGGCGGTGCGGTGCTTGCCGCTTACGGCGTGTGGCGATGGGCGCGCGCTGACCGTCGGCAAAATCCCCGACACCGCTTGCGGCGTCGGGGACAGATCGGTTGTGTAGGCGGCGCGGGCGCGGTGGTTCTCGGGTTGACCTTTACACTCACGCCGCAGAGCTGGGGTGCCGCCGTGTTGCTTGCGTGGGGATGCGGCACCGCGCTTGTGTGGGTGATGAATGAACGGTTGTCGCGAGGATAATTATTCGGAGAAATTGGTCTCGATCGTTTCTTCCTGTACGGTGATTTCTGTTTTGGTTTTTTTGTACTTAAGGCTACGCTTGAGCTTCTTCGGCTTAGCGTAGACGCTGTCGTCTCCCGCGAAGCCGTCGAGTCCGATGGTGCTTGATGCGGGATCGGTCGCGGCCGCCTCTGCGCGTCGGCGCTCATGGCGGCAAAGCCCCCAGTATGCAGCCGCTTCGGCGGCGATGAGCACGCCGACGAGCGCGGAGCTCATATGGCGGTACAGCAGCTTCCAGGTGGTGAGACCCTGCGTCTCGCCCGTCGCGCTGAGATGGCCGGGCAGCGCATCCCGCAGAGCGAACGCGACGATGAGCGCGGCGAGCGCGCCGACCAGCGCGCCTATGAGGATGATCGGCGGCCACGGCGGGCGCTCACGCAGCTTCAGCAGCAGTACGAATGCGGCGATGAGCAGGGCGAGCATACCGCACCAAGCAGGTGCCAACCACGGCATTTTGGTGGCGAAGTTGTTGTGCTCGTTGAGCAGAACGCCGCCGAGCAGCGCCAGCAACTGAAACGTGGTGGAGAGTACCAGCAACAGGCCGGTGATAAAGTGGTTGATTTTAAACACCGTGTGTAAAGTCTTGTTATTCATAGTGTCTTCCCTCCGTTAATTTCCACGCCTTGAGCGCGGCAATCTGTGTTTTGGCATCGGGAATGTCACCCGCCATCACCCGCTCGACCAGTTCGGCGAGCGGCAGACGCTGTACGTCGAGGAATTCGTCCTCGTCGGGGTGCATCTCGGCGAAGTGCAATCCTGTTGCGAGATAGAGATGGATGATCTCGTCACAATAGCCGGGGGTGGGATAAAGCACCCCGAGATGGGTGAAGTGATCGGCGGTCGCGCCCGTCTCCTCGGCAAGCTCGCGCTTTCCCGTTTCGAGAGGATCCTCGCCACGGTCGCGTTTACCTGCGGGGATCTCGGTCGTGATCTCACCGTAAGGGTAGCGGTATTGGCGAACGAGTAGCACCTCCCCCTCATCGGTGAGGGCGATGACGCCGACGCCACCGGGATGCTCGACGACCTCGCGGGCGGCGGCGCCGCCGTCGGGTAGACGCGCCTCATCGACGCGTAGATTGATGATCCTGCCCTCGTATTCGTAGCGGGCGGAGAGCGGGGTTTCGCGCAGATCCATAGGGAGTCTCCTTTTTAATGCATTTTATGATCGGTTGGTGTTGAATATGGATATCGTGTGGCAGGAACCTCTTGTTCGCGCACAGCGCGCCGATTACGGGGTCGTGCGGGGGCTGTGCACCGCGCTGTGTGCCCGTTACCCGTTTTTGCGGGGCGCGATCGCGGGGCATAGCTTGCTCGGGCGGGAGCTGCCGATCCTTGTGCTCACACCGTCGTCGGATGAGCCGATTGGTGAGCGGGTGCTGGTTGCCGCGGCGTTTCACGCGCAGGAGTGGCTGACCGCCCTGTGCGTCTTACGTTTGTGCGAGGAGGTGTGCCGCGCGGCGAGAGGGGGACTGTCGCTGTGCGGCATTCCGATCGGGCGCGCGCTGCGCGGACGGCAGATCCTGTTTTTCCCGATGGTCAACCCCGACGGCGTGGAGATCGCCCTGCACGGCAGTGCCGCTGCAGGGGAATACGCCGATTTCGTGCGATCCCACGGCGGCGACACACACGGCCTGTGGCAGGCAAACGCCCGCGGGGTGGATATCAATCATAATTTTAACGCAGGATGGCAAGAAATGCAAGCCCTCGCTGAAAAAAGCGGCAAAGATCGTGCGGGCGCGCGGCAATATCGCGGTGACAGCCCCGAGAGCGAGCCCGAAACGCGGGCGGTGACGGATCTGTGCCGTCTGTACGGCTTTCGCCACGTCGTCGCCCTGCACAGCCAGGGGGAGGAGATCTATTGGCAGTACGGCGAGCATACCCCGCCGCAGAGTCGGATGATCGCGCAGGTGCTCGGTGCGGCGAGCGGCTACACCGTCACCGACCCGACGGGGATGGCGAGCCACGGCGGATTTAAGGATTGGTTTATCTCCTGCTTTCACCGCCCGGGGTTTACGATTGAACTCGGTCACGGAGTCAACCCCTTGCCGATTGAGGAGTTTGACAGCATCTACAAGAAAGTGCGCGAGATGCTGTTGTTGTCGTTACTATTGTAAAAAAGCCTTGCGGATGGCCGCAAGGCTTTTTTGGTTGCGTGGGTTTATTCGGCAATAGGAGCTTCGACGGCGGGCACCTCTGCAACGGGAACGACCTCGGGAGCGATGAGGTTCTTCAGATAGTAGTACGCGTTAGCGTAGGTCGCATTCATATAGGGTAAAACCCAGATGCCTGCGATGCCGAGGGTGATGACGCACAGCATCGCCCAGCCGATGAAGGATAGACCGAGCACAAACAGCTCCGCCTTGTGACCGTCGGTCATCTTCTTGGACTCCTCGATGCACTCGCTGGCGGACTTCCCCTTGTTTTCTGCCAGAATGTACAACGCCATCGAATAAGAGAAGCTCTTAACGATGCCGGGGATGACGAACAATAGCGACCACAGGAAGGTGTACAGACCGACCAGGAAGTTTACTTTGAAAGCACTCCAGAAATCGTCAAAGCCGCTGAAGGAGTCACCTGCCTCGGGCGTGCCGCCGTTGACGACATTCAAATACACACGAACCGTGCTGAGCGCAAATGCGGGCGTAACGATGATAGACGCGGCAAGCGAGCCGGCCACGGGGATCAACCCAAGGACATAACTGGCGATGCCGGATATGGCGCCGATAATCAAGGTGATCAAAAAGAGAATGCCGATCTTCCCTTTAATCTGGGCCTTTGCATTTGCTTTGAGTTCTGCTCTGTTCATAATAAATACTCCTCCTTAAAATCATTGGGTAACCCCACACAATAATACCATAAGATGGAAAATTTTGCAAGAAAAACTAAAAGCGGGCAGAAGAATAGGATCTTCTGCCCGCGGTCGTTTATCTTGTCGTCTTGCGCACTGCCTTGACGATAGAGGCGATGGTGGGGGAGAGGATGAGGTTGGCGGCAAATTCGATGAGGAAGTTGACACCGACCAGCACCACGACGGCGAAATACACCGCGCCGGTGCCCGCCATACCGATGTTCGCCGCAAAGGTCATCATCACCTCGCGGAACACCGTCAGCATACCGACGAGGAAGATGCCGGTGTTGACAATGGGGGCGACGGCGGCGGCGAGTACAATGCCGACGAACGCCCGCTTTTTGAATGCGCGGGCGACAAGTCCCGCACACCAGCCCGCGGCAACACCCTTAAGGACGCAGACGAGGGCGGTGACAATGGGGTTGGCAACCCACATCATCGTGGACAATTCGCCCGCACGGGCGGTCATCACGAGGAAGGTGACGACGATGCCGAACACACCGCCGAGTATCGCGCCCGCGGCGGGTCCGAACAGCACCGCGCCGACCACGATCGGGATGAGAACGAGCGAGAGGGTCAGTCCGCCGGGCAGCGGGATGACGATCTGCTGCAACACCACAATGATGGCGGCGAGCATGGCCAGCTCCACCATCCGCAGAATCTTTTGATTGGTTTTCATAGTTTATTCTCCTTTACTGTCGTTCTCTTAGAGAGATACCACGTTCGGATATTTATGTAAACGCCCCCGTCCGTTAGGGCTGGGATGCCGCTTGGCTGTCCCGCCCTCGGGTAGGATGCGATTATTTTCTATTCTTCTCGTAGATAAGCCGCAGACCGTCGAGCAGCAGCTCGTCGACATAGGTGACCGCGCGGCGACAATGCGGCACGATCTGCCGCCCCAGCCCGCCCGTGACCACGATGGGGGCATCGTAGCCAAGCTCCTCAATGATGCGCTCGTTCATCCCGTCGAGCATCGCGGCGTTGCCGAACACCGCGCCCGACTGCAAGCAGGCGGTAGTGTTCGCCCCGATCACCTTGGTGGGTGCGTCGAGGCTGATGCTCGGCAGCAGCGAGGTGTTTTCGGTGAGCGAGCGTTGAGCGGTGCCGATGCCGGGCATGATGGCACCGCCGCGCAGGGCGCCGTTCTCATCCACCACCGTGACGGTGGTGGCGGTGCCGAGATCCCACACGATGCAGGGATACCCCACCTTGTCCACCGCCGCGACCGCGCCGACGAGCAGGTCGGCACCGAGCGATGCGGGGTTGTCGATGCGGATATTGAGCCCCGTTTTGGTGCCGGGACCGACAAGCAGCGGGGTCAGCCCCGTGACCTTGCGCACCGCCTCGCTCAGCGCGTGGTTGAGCGGCGGCACCACCGAGGACAGCACTGCTCCCGTGAAGGCGCTCGCCTCCAGCTTATACAGGCGCAGAAGATCCATCAGCGCGATGGCGTACTGATCCTCCATTTGGTGCTTATCGGTCGCCATACGCGACTGCAGCAGCAGTTTTTCACCGTCAAACACGCCGATGGTGATATTGGTGTTACCCATATCCAACACGAGCAGCATACGATCGTCTCCTAACTTTCACGAAATAAACAGGCGGAGGTTGCCCTCCGCCTGTCACTGTTCTCTATAGGGAGGGATTACGCCTTGCCTTCGCTACCCAGCACGTTTTTGATCTTGTGGCTGACGACCTCGGCGATGTTCGCGCGGCCGTCGGCGAGATACTGACGGGGGTCGAAGTGGCCGGGGTTCTCGGCGAGGTGCTTGCGGATACCCGCGGTGAGCGCCAGACGCAGATCGGAGTCGACGTTGATCTTGCACACCGCCATGGAAGCGGCCTGACGCAGCATATCCTCGGGGATGCCGATGGCGTCTGCCATCTGACCGCCGAACTCATTGATCTGCGCAACGTACTCGGGCATAACCGAGGATGCGCCGTGCAGAACGATCGGGAAGCCGGGCAGGCGATCCATCACTTCCTGCAGAATGTCGAAGCGCAGCTGAGGCTTCTGGCCGGGCTTGAATTTGAACGCGCCGTGGCTGGTGCCGATGGCGATAGCGAGAGAGTCGACGCCCGTGCGGGTGACGAAATCCTGCACCTGATCGGGGTCGGTGTAGCTGGCGTTTTCAGCAGAGACGTTGACCTCGTCCTCGATGCCGGCGAGCTGACCGAGCTCGCCCTCAACGGTGACGCCGTGGGCGTGCGCGTAGTCGACGACCTTCTTGGTCAGCGCGACGTTCTCCTCATAGGGCAGGTGAGAGCCGTCGATCATCACGGAGGTGAAACCGCCGTCGATGCAGTCCTTGCAGAGTTCAAAGCTGTTGCCGTGGTCGAGGTGCAGCGCGATCGGCAGACCCGACTCCTCCTCGGCAGCCTTGACCATATTGTAAAGATATGCGTGGTGAGCATACTTGCGCGCGCCGCCCGACACCTGCAGGATGACGGGGGAGTTGAGCTCCTTGCACGCGGCGATGATGCCCTGCACGATCTCCATGTTGTTGACGTTGAACGCGCCAATGGCGTAACCGCCCTCGTAGGCTTTCTTGAACATTTCCTTTGTATTGACTATCGGCATAATAAAAACCTCCCAGAAATTTATTCCACACAGTATTATATCCTATTTATCCCCAAAAGGAAAGAGAAACTTTGACATATTTTTTATTTTTTAAAAAATCTTCTTTTTGCACAAAAAACACCCGCCGACGCGGTGTGCGTTGGCGGGTGTGACAGTTTTATTCGGTGGGTGAAATGTGCTTTGCTTCGTTATGTTTCTCCCACGGAATCATACAAAGCGCCGCACGGCGGCCACACGCGGTATCTCCGTGAGGGCGTTTCCGCCGTGCTCGCGTTCGCGGCAGCGAACGCCGAGGCTCCTGCGAGAAGCGCTCCAAGTCGACGGCACGAACGTAGTGGGCATTTACCTTAGTCGTTCTTCTCCCACGGGATCATACAAAGCGCTTCACAAAGCGGCTCGTTCATCCACACCGACGGCGTGACGCGCAACGTAAATCCTTGTCCCGCGGCGGCGAGGCAGTCTTTCGGGTCGAGTCGCGGCAGGGAATAGAGCTGCATCAGCAGGGTGATGACCCCGCCGTGGGTGCAGATGACCGCCTCGGTGTCACCGTTGTGCAGCAGATCGCTGACGATCCCCTCAAACGCTTCGCAAACGCGGGTGCGGAAATCCTCCGTCCCCTCGCCACCGGGGATGTCACGGGTCTTGCCCTCCATCCATTGCAGGAAACGCTCGTCGTTCTTGAGGTCGCGGATGCTCTTGCCCTCCCAGTCGCCGAAGTCGCATTCCTGTAAGCCCTCGACCGTCTCGGGCTGACAGCCGGGGTACAGCACCTCCAGCGTCTGCCGGCAGCGGGCGAGCGGGCTTGTGAAGAACCGCACGCCGCCGGGGTATTGGTATTGTTCTTTCAGTGCGAGCAGGGCGGACAAGCCCTCAGGGGACAGCGGCAGATCGGTGCGCCCGATGTATCGCCCGTTCTGATTGGCCTCGGTGATGCCGTGGCGGATGAGATGGATCTTATAGGTTTTCATAGTACCCTCCTGCGTTGCCAAAAAATCGTGCAACATTTTGTTAAAAATCGAGAAAAATCAACTTTCTGTAAAATTCTCTTGACATTTGTCGCGGATGAGCGTAGAATGTCGAATTGCTCCCCTAAAATTTCGGGGGACGCGTGTACGAAGAAAAGTAAAGTGAGGAAACCCGTATGAACGCCGCATTTCCCCGCATCCTGACTCTGCTGCGCAAGGAGCGCGGTATCAGCCAAAAGAAGGCGTCGGTCGACCTGCAGGTCTCGCAGGCGCTGTTGTCGCATTATGAAAAAGGAATACGCGAATGCGGTCTGGATTTTGTTGTGCGTGTCGCCGATTATTACGGTGTTTCCTGCGACTATCTGCTGGGGCGCACCGCCGACAAGAGCGGCGCGATGATCGCGGTCGATGAGATTCCCGAGCAGGATCCCGCCATTCAGGACAAGCGGATGCAGGCGGGCGGCGTGCTGCCGACGCTCAACAAGAAGCTCATTGTCAACTCTCTGCAGGTGATCTTCGATCTGTTGCAGAAGTGCAATAATAAGGCGCTGACCGTCGAAGCGTCTAACGCCCTCATTCAGACGATCTACCTGCTGTTCCGCCAGATCTACGCCGCCAACCCCAAGAATCCGAAGGCGATGTTCTCGGTGGAGGCCTACGTCTACCAGACCGCGGCGATCAACGCGGCGGCGCGCTCGGTCGCGAACGTCGGGCAGCTTGCCCGCGGCGGACAGGTGAACGGCGTCGATGGCGTTGCGGCGGAGCGGTTGCCTGCAATCCTGCCCGACGACCTGACCGCGCAGTACCCGATGTTTGCCACCTCGCTGCTTAATCTCCTGCGTGCCGCGGAGAAGGAGCTTGGCGCATAAGAACAGGTTACATAACGGTGTGAGCTTTGGCTCGCATCGTTATTTTTTTGCAATTCGGGCGGCGCACTTTGCCTCCCGCTTTTCGCGGAGGTGGTCGATGACCGCCTGTTGCGCGGGGGTACGCACGCGGGCGCACAGCCATACGGCGACGGTTGCAGCGATGGTGAGAACCAGCCACACGTACGGTAGGAACGCGCCGCCGACCGTCCACGGAATGCCCGCCTCGGTGAAGATCGACGCATAGGCCACCCCGACCGTCGTGGGGAGCAGGAGGCAGCCCATCAGACGGTCGTAGCTTGCGGTGTGCTCGCCGTGGTATAGCATCGCCGCGGCAGCCGCAGGGGATAGATAGCAGAGGAACAGCCCACCGAACCAGCAGGCGCCATCCTGTAGAGTGGCAACGTGATCGGCGGTGAAACCGTAGGTGGCCGCATCGGCTGCCTGAACTGCCAGCATCAGCGCCAGCACCCAGAACAGGCTGACGATTGTCCGCGCGGTAATGCGTGCGCCGCGGGACGCGCCTTTATGTACGCAGAGAAGGGCGACCGCCGTAAGGACGGCAAAAACGCTGTGGGTCAGCGGTGGCCAGCAGGCGGCGAGCAATACGCCGCCGAGGATGGCCTGCGCCCACACGAGAATATAACCGAGCTTGTGCAGCCTTTCGGGCTCTTGCATAACAGACATCGTTCAAAACTTCTTTCTTAATGGATTTCTTTTATTATAACGAACACGGCGAAAAAAATCAACCCGACAGATTTATCTGTCGGGCGGCATCAGCGAGAGCAGCAGTGCGGCCCGCCGTCGGCGAAAGGCGGGTACGATCCACACGGCGGGGATGAGCAGCAAACAGGGGATGAGTCGCAGCAGTTCGTCGCCGAGGAAATTGATGTATTCCCCGAGGTGTCCGCGCATCGTGCGAGCGGACAACGCCAGCGCCGCCGCAGCGGGTTCGCCGCGCAGGAGAAAGAGCGGTGCGAGGCAAAAGCGGCACTGCCATATTGTGGTGGCCGTGAGACCGACAAGCAAGGAGGCGGCTCCGGCGGCCAACCACAAGACGGGTTGTATGGCGGCGGTATCGGTATCTTGGGAGACGGTGGCTCCGCGGCCAAGCATCAGTGCGCTTGGTGCGCTGGCAATCGCCAGCGCTGTCGCCCGCCGTCCCCACAGCCGCCA
>CAJGCA010000009.1 GCA_904501705.1 Clostridiaceae bacterium
GAGCAGATCTTACGTTTGCAAAACAAGCTTCGCCGAAAATAAGGAGACGGTATGATCACTTACGAACAATTAAAACAGAACGAGGACATCCGCACCTACATCCGTAAGGCGGACGAGTCGCTGGTTGCGCTCGGGTACACCGAACACAGCTTTGCGCACGTGTGCAAGGTGGCGGAGATCGCTGCTGATATTTTGCGGACGTTAGGACACGATGAACACACCATTGAACTCGTGAAGATCGCCGCGTATCTGCACGATATCGGCAATCTCGTCAACCGCGTCGAGCATTCGCAGAGCGGTGCGGTGATGGCGTTCCGTCTGCTTGACCATATGGATATGGCCGCCGAGGATATTGCGACCATCGTCACCGCCATCGGCAACCACGACGAGGGAACGGGTGTGGCGGTCAACGCCGTTGCAGCGGCACTGATCCTGGCAGATAAATCGGACGTGCGCCGCAGTCGTGTACGCAACCGCGATCTGAGCCGCTTTGATATCCACGATCGCGTCAATTTCTCGGTCGAACGCTCGGAGCTGACCATCAGCGCCGATAAGGAGAGCATCACGCTGGCACTGGACATCGACACCGAGGTCAGTTCCGTAATGGATTATTTCGAGATTTTCCTTGCACGAATGACGCTTTGCCGTAAGGCGGCAGAAACGCTCGGATTGCGCTTTAAGCTGGTTATTAATCAGCAGGAACTCCTCTAATGCTTTTTCGCACGTAGCTCCTTAACGCCGATATACAGCAAAAGAATGCCAAACAATCGCCGCAGCAGGTTTGTGTCCATATCGGCGGCAAGCAGGGCGGTGGGGATAACGGCGGCGACGCCGCCGAGACTGCACCACAGCACCGCCTTCCATTCAATCGCCTTATGGCGGATATGCCCGATGAGGGCGGCGGGCGCACAACCGATGAAATAGAGCAGGTTAATGCCGCCCGCGGTATATTGCGCGACCCCCGCGAAGGCGGTCAGGTACAGCACCAGCAGCGAGCCGCCGCCGATGCCGAAGCCGCTGATGATCCCCGTCAGCGTACCGATGAGCAGGGCGAAAAACCACATCATAATAACAACACCGCCTTCACGCCGCCGTAGAGAATGAGCAGACCGAACAGCCGATGCAGCCACTCGGTCGGGATACGGCGGAAAAATTTTGCCGACAGCAGTCCGCCAAGGACGCCGCCGATGAGGTAGGGTAGAGCATCCGCCCATGCGTTGCCGCCCTTGAGGCAAAATAACCCATACGATACGATGGACAGTGGCAGGATGATGGCAATCGAGGTGGCAAACGCCTTCTTTTCCTCGAGCCCGATCCAGCCGATAAGCAGCGGCACAAGGAATAACCCGCCGCCCGCGCCGAACAGCCCGTTGGCAACACCTGCCAACCCGCCGGCTATTGCATAACGGTAATATTTTTTCATAATAACCCCCAAAATAATACAGTTAACCTTAGTTTCACCTTAGTGCTTTGAAATATGAGCGGAGGAACCCTTATGATGAACAAAGAAATGCTGGAAGACTTGTTTTTACAGGTACAAAAGCCTGCGCGCTATACGGGCGGCGAGTTAAACAGCGTAGCAAAAGATCTCGCAGATGTGGCCGTGCGCTTTGCGTTCTGCTTCCCTGACCTTTACGAGGTCGGTATGTCGCATCTGGGGATGAAAATTCTGTATGCACAGTTTAATAATGAGCCTGACGTATGGTGTGAACGCGTATTTTCTCCCGACACGGATATGGAAGCCTTGATGCGCAAGCACCATATTCCGCTGTTTGGTCTGGAGAGCCGCGATCCGATACGGGAGTTCGATTTCATCGGCTTTACGGTGCAGTACGAGTTGTGCTATACTGCGATGCTGAATATGCTCGATCTCGCGGGCGTGCCGCTGCGCGCCGCCGACCGCGACGAAAGCTTTCCGCTGGTGGTTGCGGGCGGCCCTTGCGTGTGTAATCCCGAGCCGATCGCGGATTTTGTGGATATCTTCTTCCTCGGCGAGGGCGAAGAGGTCGACCTTGAGGTTATTAACCTCTATAAAGAACATAAAAAGAAAGGCTATTCCAAGAAAGCCTTTTTGCGTGCCTGTGCGGATATCGAGGGCGTGTATATCCCGTCGCTGTACGAGCCGTCTTATAACGAGGACGGCACGATTAAGGCGGTGGAGCCGCTCGATGGTGTCAAGCCGACCGTGCGCAAGCGCATCATCCGCGACCTGAACACCTGCTATTATCCCGAATATTTCGTCGTGCCGTACACCGATATTGTGCACGACCGCGCGATGAGCGAGATCTTCCGCGGCTGTATTCGCGGATGTCGCTTCTGTCAGGCGGGCTTTATTTACCGTCCCGTGCGGGAGAAATCGGTGGACACCATCGACAAACAGAGTCACGACCTTTGCCGCTCGACGGGGTATGAGGAGTTTTCGCTGTCGTCGCTGTCGACGAGCGATTACACGAAACTGGAAGAGCTGCTTGACCGCCTGCTTGACTGGGCGGAGAAGGAGCACACCAACATCTCTCTGCCGTCCCTGCGTGTCGACGGCTTCTCGGATGAGCTGGTCAACCGCCTCAACGTCCTGCGCCGTGCAGGGCTGACCTTCGCCCCTGAGGCAGGCACCCAACGTCTGCGTGATGCGATCAATAAGAACCTCACCGAGGAGGAGATTCTTGATACCGCCGCTAAGGCGTTCCGCGGTGGCTGGACGGCAGTGAAGTTGTACTTTATGATGGGTTTGCCAACCGAGACAATGGAGGACATTGAGGGGATGGCGGTACTCGGGCAGAAGATCGTCAACTGCTTCTACGCCAACCCTGATAAGCCGAAGGGCAAGGGCGTGATGGTGAATATGAGCGCATCCTGCTTTGTGCCGAAGCCGTTTACACCGTTCCAGTGGGAGCCGCAGACGACCATGCAGGAGCTGGAGGAAAAGCAGAAGCATCTCGTTGAATCGGTGCATACCAAGAAGATCTCGTTGAGCTGGCATGACGCCAAAACTAGCTTCCTTGAGGCGGTGCTTGCTCGCGGCGACCGCCGTCTGTGCCGCGTGCTGGAGCTCGCGCATGAGCGCGGCTTTAACCTTGACGCGTGGTCGGAGCATTTTAATTTTGACGCGTGGATGGAGATCTTCCGCGAGATCGGGCTTGATCCCGCGTTTTATGCGAACCGTACGCGTCCGTATGACGAGGTGTTCCCGTGGGATCATCTTGACTACGGCGTGACTAAGAAGTTCCTTATCTCAGAGAACAAAAAGGCGCACGAGGCGGTCGCTACCCCGCATTGCCGTCAGGCGTGCTCGGGATGCGGCGCAGCGTGCTGGAAGGAGGGTGTGTGTGTTGAGAACCGTTAGAGTGGTCTTTTCCAAGACGGGACGCGCCCGCTTTATTTCCCATCTTGATCTCGTGCGCACAATGACCCGTGTGGTGCGGCGCGCCGAGATTCCGCTGTGGTATACCGAAGGCTTTAATCGCCATCCGTATCTCACCTTTGCCGCGCCGCTGTCGCTGGGGTTTGAGGGCCTGCGCGAGTCGATGGATCTGCGTTTGGAAGAGGATATGCCATACGACGAACTTGTCGCGCGTCTTAACACGGCGTTGCCCGAGGGGTTTGAGGCGATCTCCGCCGCCGAGGCGGTGCATAAGGTGGGGGCACTCACCGCGGCGCGTTACCGTCTACGATTTGATTGCCCGCCCGAGAAGATCACTGCTCTGCTCGCACAGCCGGAGATCTTGGTCGAAAAGCGCACCAAGAAGAAAACGATGAAGACACTGGACATCCGCCCTGCGTTTGCAGACGCGCAGGTGAGCGCATACGGTGAGGGGACGAAGGTAACGGTGACGTTGCCCGTCGGCAACGATACCGTTAACCCGAGCCTGCTTTTGCAGGCGCTTGGCGCCACTTCTGACGAAGAATACCACTTGCGTGTGCTGCGCCTTGATCTGCTCACCGCAGACGGAAAATCCTTTTGCTGATGACGACAGAAAAATATTTTTCAGTTTTGCAAAAAAACACTTGCATTTTGTATGCGACTGTGCTATGATACTACAGGTGTTTTTGGCCGCGAGTTCTCCTCGTGGGGGTTAATGCCTGGCGAAAGCACGACATTAAAGCGGATAGTCCTCTATCGGTCACCGATCGGTATGAATGTCTGAAAATTTTAGGAGGAACACAAATGGACGCATTGAAACTCATCGCTGGCGACAGCATGAAGCAGGAAGCTCCGGTTTTCGGTATCGGTGACACGGTCCGCGTGGACGTGAAGATCCGTGAAGGTGACCGCGAGCGTATCCAGGCCTTCGAGGGCACGGTTATCGCGAAGAAGGGCAGCGGCGTTGCTGAGACCTTCACCGTTCGCCGTGTTGCTTACGGCGTTGGTGTGGAGAGAGTTTTCCCTCTGCACAGCCCGAACGTAGCCGCTGTTAAGGTGGTTCGCTACGGTAAGGTTCGCCGCAGCAAGCTGTATTATCTGCGTGATCGCGTGGGTAAGGCTGCTAAGGTTAAAGAATTAATTAAATAATTCGACAAAAAAGGGGCTGAAAAGTCCCTTTTTTGCTTTATTTTATTGATTTTATATGATATAATGATATAAAATTTTCATTTTATGCGATGAGAGGGTGAAGGAATGGCTCGGATGCCCATAAATATCAATACAGACGCACGGCGCCGCTTGGCTGTTTCGGCCTACGATTGGGTCAGCACACTGGTGGTGTCGCTGCTGGTGTTGGTAATTGCTTTTACCTTTTTCTTGCGCATCATCCGTGTGGATGGCGATTCGATGGACAGCACTTTGCGGGATGGAGATCAACTGCTGATGATCACGACGGTCTCCGAGTATCGGCGCGGCGACATCGTTGTGGTCGATCGGTATACGATCGAGCCTTTGGTTAAGCGCGTCATTGCGGTTGGCGGCGATACGATCAAGATTGATACGAATGGCTTGGTTTATCTCAATGGCGATCTGCTCAGCGAGCCCTATGCGGCGAAATTCACGCCGCAAAAGGGCTGCACAGAGACGGTTGTCATCCCGAACGGATACGTTTTCCTGTTGGGTGATAACCGTTCGGTGTCTCTTGACAGCCGCTCGGAGGAGATCGGTCTGGTGTTGGAGAAGGATCTGGTCGGCAAGGCGGTGTTCCGTGTGTCGCCGATTTCCGCCTTGGGTGGAATTTATTATAATATGGAGCAGAGCATGACGAATTGAGGGAGATCGCGATGGAAAAGCCTGTACAAAAAAACGAAAACAGCGCACTTTCCTCTTGTTTTGAATGGGTCTCTATGATGATTTTTGCGCTGGTGACAGTAACGCTTGTCTTTGCGTTACTCTTTCGCGTAGTTGGTGTCAGCGGCGATTCGATGAAAAACACGCTCCAAGACGGCGATCGACTGGTTTTGGTCACCCAGCTTTACAAAATTGAGCGTGGCGATATCATCGTTGTCACCCGTGAGGGCGAAGAGCCGTACATCAAGCGTGTGATTGCCGTTGCCGGCGATACAATCGACATTGATGATGAGAACGGCCTTGTGCTGCTCAACGGCAAGGCAATGAAGGAAGATTACGTGGCGGGCGGCTTTACACCGGCGTTCGAATTTGAAGGCCCGTATACTGTCAAGGACGGCGAGGTGTTCGCGATGGGCGATAACCGTATGTGGTCGCTTGATTGTCGTCAGCTTGGTGCGTTTTCTACAGATGAGATCGCGGGCGAGGCGGTGTTCCGCCTGTTCCCGCTTGAAACGATAGGCAAGATTTGAGTTGGGAGGGTGACGGATGGCGAAGTACAAGAAGAACACAAAACAATACAGCACGCCCCGCCGCCCGAAGCCGCATAAGAGCGCGCCCGCGACGGCGGATAAGGGTGAGACACGCGCGGAGAGCATCCAGTGGTTTCCCGGACATATGGCGCGCACCCGCCGTAAGATTCAGGAGAGTCTGTCGCAGGTCGACGCGGTCATTGAGATTGTCGACGCGCGTATTCCGCAGAGTAGCCGTAACCCTGAGCTGGACCACTGGGTCGGGCGTAAGCCGCGCCTGATCGTGCTCAACAAGGCGGATCTCGCGGACGAGGCGGCGACCAAGCGGTGGATTTCCTATTATGAGTCCCGCGGTATTGCGGCGATTGCGGTCGATTGCAAGAGCGGTCGCGGGTTTAATGGCTTTATGCCTGCCTTACGCCGTATTTTACGCGATCTGATTGAGAAATGGGAGAGCAAGGGGATGAACCACGCCATCCGCGCGATGATCGTCGGTATCCCAAACGTGGGGAAGAGCTCCTTTATCAACCGCCTCAACAAGGGCGGCAAAGCGAAGGTGGAGGATCGCCCCGGTGTCACCCGCCAGAACCAGTGGTTTGTGGTGGAAGGCGCGCAGCTGCTCGATACCCCGGGCGTGCTGTGGCCAAAGTTTGAGGATCATACCGTGGCGCTGCATCTTGCCTTTACGGGCGCGATCAAGGATCAGGTGCTGGATATGGAGGAGATGGCGTGCGAGTTGCTTGGCATCCTCTCTCGTTCTTATCGCGAGCTGCTGACCGCCCGCTATAAGCTGACCGATGACCTTCCTGAGGACACCTGGGAACTGCTGCAACTCGTTGCCCGCAAGCGCGGGATGTTGGTCTCGGGCGGCGAGGTAGACACCGAGCGTGCCGCGATTATGCTGCTTGATGAATATCGCGGCGGCAAACTCGGCCGCATTTCTTTGGAAGATGCGAGGTGTTATGATGAATAATAACGAATTTGATGCCGCTCTGCACGCCGAGGGCATTTCTTGCTTTTGCGGCGTGGATGAGGCGGGACGCGGACCGCTGGCAGGCCCCGTCTATGCCGCCGCGGTGATTTTATCGCCCGATAAGCCTATCGAGGGCGTGGGCGACAGCAAAAAGCTGTCCGAGAAGAAGCGGGAAGCGCTGTTCGACGTTATCTGCGAGCAGGCGGTCGCGTGTTGCATTGCCTCAGCGAGCGTAGAGGAGATTGAGGAGCATAACATATTGAATGCAACCTACCTTGCGATGACCCGTGCGGTGGAGGGGCTGTCCGTCAGTCCCGAACTCGCGTTGATCGACGGTAACCGCATCCCGCCGATGCTGACCGTGCCTGCGAAATGTGTTGTAAAGGGGGATGCCTTGTCGGCGTCGATCGGCGCGGCTTCCATCCTTGCAAAGGTCGCGCGAGACCGCGTATTGCGCGAGGCGGATGCGCTGTATCCCGAATACGGCTTTGCTGTGCATAAGGGCTATGGCACCGCGGCGCACACGGCGGCACTGCGCGAGTTTGGCCCGTGCCCGATCCATCGCCCGAGCTTTCTTAAGAAGATATTGGGAGAAAAGGGCTGATGGCAGGCATCTCCAAGGGTGTGATCGGCGAGACCATCGCCGCCCGCTTCCTGCGGGATAAGAAGTACATCATCCTCGCGGCAAACTACCGTTGCCGTTTTGGGGAGATCGACATAATCGCTGCTGACCGCTCGTATATTGCTTTTGTGGAAGTGAAGACCCGACGGGCGGACGCGCTGTATACCCCGCGCGAGGCGGTCACCATCGCGAAGCAGCGGAGGATAATGCAGACCGCGTCAATGTACCTGAGTCACAACCCCATTGAGCGGCAACCCCGCTTTGACGTGATCGAGGTCGTCACCGCCACAGACGATCCTATGAATGTGGTAGAACTCAACCACATCATAGATGCTTATGAGGCGGGTGATCTGCATACGGCTTTTTGATCTACATTGTGATACCCTTGGACGCGGATGCGATGAGCGTTGTTCGATCGAGAAAAATGACGGCGCGGTTGATCTTTGCCGCGGGCGCGTTTTTGCTCCATGGGTACAAGCGTTCGCGGCGTTCATTTCCGATGGTCTCGATGGCAAGGATGCCGAGAGACGCTGCATTTCCTTGCTGGATGCGGCAGAGCTATGGGAGCGTGAACGACCGGAGGATTTTTGCATCGTGCGCGAGCGCGGTGATTTAACGGATAACCGTTTTGTCTGCCACGCACTGCTCACGGGAGAAAATATCGGCGCAATCGGCGACATTTCCTGCCTTAATCGACTACATGCTCGTCACGTGCGTGCGGCGACGCTGACCTGGAACGGGGATAACCCGTGGGGCTGCGGCAGCTTCGGGAGTGATAACGGCCTGACCGCACTTGGTTTTCGCGCGATCGAGCGAATGCAGGCGCTCGGTATCACGGTCGATGTGTCGCATTTGAATGAGCGTGGCTTTTGGGGCGTCGCCCGACGGATGAAGCGCCCTTTTATCGCGACCCACTCCTGCTCCGCTGCGGTAACGCTGCACCCGCGCAATCTCACCGACGATCAGTTTCGCGCCATACGCGACAGCGGCGGTATCGTGGGGATCAATCTGTATCACGCGCATCTCGGCATCCCGTTTGATGGGGATTACCTTGATGCTTTTCACCGTCATTTGACGCACTTCTTGTCGCTCGACGGTGAGGATACCGTGTGTATCGGCACGGATCTCGACGGAATGGAACTGCCGCCGTCATTTGATGGGATAAGCTTTCTTGGCCGTCTGTATACGAATTTGCAATCCCGCGGCTTGGATGCCGCTTTGTTAGATAAAGTCTTTTATACCAATGCGTATCGCTTTTTTTCTGAGGCGATCGCATAAGGAATTTCATCCGAAAGGAAGAGCATTATGCACTACACCAGTACGAGAAATAATACGATCCGCGTGACCGCCGCCCGGGCGATCGCGCAGGGTATTTCCAAAGAAGGGGGCTTGTTCGTTCCCAGTGAGCTGCCGAAGCTCACCGAGGGGGACTTTGTTGCGCTGCAGGGAATGAGCTATCCTGAGCGGGCAACAGCTGTGCTGTCTCGCTTTCTGAATGATTTCACCACCACCGAGGTTCAGAAATGCACGACTGCGGCCTACGGTGCGCAGTTTGATGCCGCTGCTGTCGCGCCGCTCAACGCCATTGACGGCGAGCATAACGTGCTCGAATTGTGGCACGGTCCGACCTGCGCGTTTAAGGATATGGCGCTGCAGATCCTGCCGCATCTGATGCGCGTGTCGACAGGCAAGACCGCGCCCGGTGAGGAGACGGTCATCCTCGTCGCGACCTCGGGCGACACCGGCAAAGCGGCTCTGGAGGGTTTTAAGGATGCCGCCGGTACGCGGATTCTCGTGTTTTATCCCGCGGACGGTGTCAGCGAGATGCAGCGTCTACAGATGATCACTCAGGAAGGCGGAAACGTTGGCGTTTGCGCCATCCGCGGCAACTTTGACGATGCTCAGACGGGCGTTAAGACGCTGTTCACCGATCCTGCGATGCAGTCGATGCTGAGAGAGGGGGGTATGCGCTTCTCGAGCGCCAACTCTATCAACTGGGGTCGTCTTGTGCCGCAGATCGTGTATTATATTTCCGCTTACTGCGATATGCTCGCACAGGGTAAGGTCGCGATGGGTGAGCCGATCAACGTGGTGGTGCCGACAGGTAACTTCGGTAACATCCTCGCTGCATATTATGCGCGCGAGATGGGCACCCCGATCGCGAAGCTCATCTGTGCATCCAACCGCAACCGCGTGCTGACCGATTTCTTCGAGAGCGGCACCTATAATACTGCTCGCCCGTTCTACACCACGACCTCGCCGTCGATGGATATTCTGGTGTCTTCGAATCTTGAGCGTCTGCTGTACCACCTCGCAGGTGAGGACAGTGCGCAGATCGCTGAGATGATGGCGAGCCTGCGTGACAATAAGCAGTATACTGTTCCTGCGCCGGTGAAAGAGCAGATGGACGCGCTGTTTGCCGCGGGCTGTGCCTCGGATGACGAGGTTGCCGCGACCATCAAGACGGTTTATGATAAGACGGGTTATCTGCTTGATACGCACACGGCGGTCGCGTTCCACGTCTACGATGCCTATCGCGCGGCAAGCGGAGATGCCACACCGACTGTGATCGCATCCACCGCAAACCCCTATAAGTTCACCTCCGCAATTCTCGAAGCGCTCGGCAAGGATGCCGACGGCGACCCGTTCAGCTTGCAGGCGGCTTTGCACGACGCGACGGGTGAACCTGTCCCTGCGCCGCTGGCGAATCTTGGTGACAAGGTGGTTCGCTTTACGGATGTTTGCGACGGCGATACCGACACTATGCGACAAACTGTGTGCGGAATGTTAAATCTGGGATAAGGAGAATACGCTATGGCGTTATTTGCCATCGGTGACACTCATCTGTCACTGGGCACGGATAAGCCGATGACCGTTTTTGCGGGTTGGGATAACTACGTTGAGCGGTTGGAAGAAAACTGGCGGCGGTTGGTATCGGAGGACGACACGGTCGTCATTTCGGGGGATATTTCCTGGGGAATGTCGCTCGAGCAAGCGAAGCCCGATTTTGCCTTCCTGCATAGCCTCCCAGGCCGAAAACTGCTGTTCAAGGGTAACCACGACTATTGGTGGACGACTCGCCGTAAAATGGACACCTTTTTTGAGGAGAGCGGTTTTACCTCTCTGCGTATCGTGCACAACGATGCGGTCGCGGTGGACGGCTGTATGGCGGTTTGCGGTAGTCGCGGTTGGTTTAACGAGGATGGTGAAGAAGCGGATCACACCGTTCTGCTGCGCGAGGCGGGTCGTTTGCGCGCATCCATCACCGCCGCGAAACAAACAGGACTGGAGCCTGTGGTATTTCTGCATTATCCGCCGCTCTTTGGCGGTCAGCGGTGTGAGGAGATCCTGCAGGTGCTGCAGGAGGAGTCGATTGCTCGCTGCTATTACGGTCACGTGCACAGCGCGGGTATCCGTATGGCGTTCAATGGCACCGAAAACGGCACCGAATATCGCCTCATTTCCGCGGATGCATTGGGGTTTTGCCCAATACTGATTCGACCGACGGACAAATAATCGGCAAAGTGGAAAAATTTTATAAAAAGGCTAGTCAAACAGAAAGTTATATGTTATAATAGAGCGCAATTGTGAAAATCACAAAAAGTTTTGGCAACAAAACAGGAGGAATGAAGTCATGAGTCTGAAAAATGCTACCAAGCTGGAAAACAACCGCGTAGAGCTCGAGATCGAGGTCGACGCCGCTACCTTCGAGGCCGCTGTTAACGCCGCCTACAAGAAGGATGTCAAGAGAATGGCCGTCCCCGGCTTCCGTAAGGGTAAGGCTCCCCGCGCCCTCATCGAGAAGACCTACGGCAGCGGTATTTTCTACGAGAGCGCGATGAATGATGTGTATCCCGCTGCTCTGGACGAGGCGATCAAGGCTTCCGACTACGAGTACGTGGAAGATAAGATCGATCTGGACGTCGTGTCCGTCGGCCCCGAGGGTCTGGTGTTCAAGGCGACCATCACCGTAAAGCCCGAGGTTACTCTGCGCGGCTATAAGAGCCTCAAGGCGACCAAGAAGGTCGAGGCCGTTTCCGACGAGGACGTCGAGGATGAGCTTAAGAAGCTGCAGGAGCGCAATGCTCGTATGGTGTCGGTTGAGGATCGTGCTGCTGAGATGGGCGACACCGTCACCTTCGATTTCGAGGGTTTCCAGGACGGCGTAGCATTTGAGGGCGGCAAGGGCGAGAACCACGCGCTGGTGCTCGGCTCCGGTCAGTTTATCCCCGGCTTTGAGGAGCAGCTCGTCGGCGCCGCTGTGGATGCGGATGTCGAGGTCAACGTGACCTTCCCTGAGGAGTACCACGCTGCTGAGCTCGCGGGCAAGCCCGCGGTCTTCAAGTGCAAGGTGCACAAGATCGAGAAGAAGGAGCTGCCCGAGATCGACGACGAGCTGATCAAGGATTGCAGTGACTTTGAGACTGTTGACGAGTTCAAGGCGGACGCGAAGAAGCGTCTCGAGGAGCAGCGTGAGAACGCGGCTCAGGCTGATGTTGACGAGAAACTGGTTGAGGGTCTGCTTAAGTGCATGAAGGCGGACATCCCCGAGGCGATGTATGAGCGCGCCATCGACGACCGCATTCAGGATTTCGCCTACCGTCTGCAGTCGCAGGGCTTGAGCTTGGAGCTGTACCTGCAGTACACCGGTATGGATGAGAAGGCGTTCCGCGACAGCTTCCGCGAGCAGGCCGAGAAGCAGGTCAAGGTGCGTTTGACCCTCGAGGCTATTGCCAAGAAGGAGAAGATCAAGCCCTCTGACGAGGAGCTCGAGGCTGAGTACGCCAAGTTTGCCGAGCAGTACGGCATGGAGGTCGACAAGGTGAAAGCCGCGATCCCCGCGACTGCTTTGGTGGAGGATCTCTCCGTCAGCAAGGCGATGGATTTCGTCAAGGAGCACGCGACCATCACCGAAGAATAATTTCCGTTTCGGTTTAGAGCCGAATTTCCCTGCCCATACTATGTGGCAGGGAAATTTGCCTATTTACTAACAAATTACCGATCATCAAGGAGGGCGTTTGATATGAGCTTTATCCCGTATGTCGTTGAACAGACCAGCCGCGGTGAGCGCAGTTACGACATTTTCTCGCGTTTGCTCAATGACCGCATTATTATGCTGTCGGATGAGGTCAACGACACGACCGCGTCACTGATCACAGCACAGCTGTTATATCTCGAGGGGCAGGATCCCGATAAGGATATCCATCTGTATATCAACAGCCCCGGCGGCTCGATCTCGGCCGGTATGATGATCTACGACACGATGCAGTATATTAAGTGCGATGTGTCCACCATCTGCGTCGGTCTCGCCGCGAGTATGGGTAGCTTCCTGCTCGCCGCCGGCGCGAAGGGCAAGCGTTTTGCACTGCCCAACAGCGAGATTATGATCCATCAGCCGCTCGGCGGTGCGAAGGGTCAGGCGTCGGATATCAAGATCCAGGCGGATCACATTCTGTATATCCGCGGCCGTATGAACCGTATGCTGTCCGAGATGACGGGTCAGCCCATCGAGGTCATTGAGCGCGACACCGATCGCGACAATTGGATGACCGCTGACGACGCCGTGCGATACGGCATCGTGGACAAAGTGGTGGAGAAGCGCGGCTAATGTCGTGCCACACCATGAAGAAAGTGAGGAGATCTGCCGATGAGTGACGATCATCAGCTTTCGATCACCTGCTCTTTCTGCGGCAAACCGCAGGAGGAGGTAGAACGGCTGATCGCCGGTCCGGGTGTATTTATTTGTAACGAGTGTATCGAGCTGTGCCAGAGCCTGCTCGAGCCGGATGCTGCTCCTGTCAAGCGGGTGTCCGCATCGACGAAGAAGGACGAGCCGCCGATGCTGCCGACTCCGCGCGAGATCAAAGCGCACCTCGACGAGTATGTCATCGGGCAGGATGACGCAAAGGTTACGCTGTCTGTTGCGGTGTATAACCATTATAAGCGTATCTATTTTGGCGCGGATATGGACACCGAGCTTGGTAAGAGCAACGTTCTGCTTCTTGGCCCGACGGGTGTCGGTAAGACTGCGCTTGCGCAGGCACTTGCCAAGGCACTCGACGTACCGTTCGCGATTGCGGACGCGACGACGCTTACCGAGGCGGGCTACGTCGGCGAGGATGTTGAGAATATCCTGCTTCGTCTGATTCAGGCGGCAGATTTTGACGTAGAGCGTGCTCAGCGCGGCATTATCTACGTCGACGAGATCGACAAGATTTCCCGCCGCAGCGAGAATCCGTCCATCACCCGCGACGTCAGTGGTGAGGGCGTGCAGCAGGCGCTGCTCAAGATCCTTGAGGGTACGGTGGCCAACGTCCCGCCCGGAGGCGGACGTAAGCACCCCCAGCAGGAGTTCATCCAGGTCGATACCTCGAATATTCTGTTTATCCTCGGTGGTGCCTTTGACGGCATTACCAAAACGATTGAAAAACGCGTCGGTACGGGTTCGCTTGGCTTCGGCAACGACGTCAAGTCTAAGAACGATGCCAATAACATCGCGCTTCTCAAGCAGATCGTGCCGCAGGATCTGGTTAAATACGGCCTTATCCCCGAGTTGGTCGGTCGTATGCCGGTCATCACGACGCTCGAAAATCTCGATGCCGAGGCACTCGTGCGCATTCTGACCGAGCCGAAGAATGCGATCCTCAAGCAGTACGTGCAGCTCTTCGAGCTCGACGGCGTGCAGCTGTCCTTCACGGACGATGCGTTGCGCGCGGTTGCTGAATTGACGCTTAAGCGTGAGACGGGTGCGCGTGGTCTGCGCTCGGTGATGGAGGGTCTGCTGACCAAGCTGATGTTCGACATCCCCTCGGACACCACGGTGGAAAAGGTGATCATCACCGCCGCTTGCGTCAATGAGGGTGCTCAGCCGGAGATCATCTACAATCCCGACAAGAAATCCGCTCGCGCCAAAGCAGGCATTAAGTCCAAGACGACGTCCCGCCGCAAGGTGTCGGGCAAATAACGCCAATATACTCTCATCGGTCGGTGCCGCGTGCGGACCGACCGATTTCCCTTTTGATAAGAGGTGAACCTAGTTGATTGAAGAAAAACAGTTTGTGACCCTGCCGATGCTGGTGTTACGTGGACTCGTGTGCTTTCCCGAGACGGTGATGCACTTTGACGTCGGTCGGCTCAAATCCGTTGCCGCGCTTAACGCCGCGATGAAGAAGGACCAAACCGTCTTTTTGGTCACGCAAAAGGACGTTGCCGAGGACGACCCCTCGCCGAGCGGGTTATACCGTATGGGCGTGGTGGCAAAGGTCAAGCAGATCTTAAAGCTCCCGCACGACAACTTTCGTGTTGTCGTCGAGGGCGAATATCGCGCGAGCATCGCGGAGATCGTCCAACAGGAGCCGCATTATATCGCGGTGGTTGAGGAGCGGTATGACCGTCCCATCACCAATTTTTTGATGGCGGAGGCGCTGGTTCGCCAGTGTCGCGACGTGTTCGAGGAATACGTCGAGCTTGTACCGAAGATGGCGCCCGACGTGCTGATGACCGTTGTGACAGAGGATCGTCCGGGGCATCTCGCAGACTATATTGCGAGCAATCTCGGTATGCCGTATGAGGAGAAACAGCGTATCCTAAACCTGCTGTCGGTGAACAACCGCGTGGAAACCTTGCTTCGCATCGTACATAAGGAGTGCCAGGTGTTGCAGCTCGAAAAGAAGATCGAGGACAAGGTTCAGCAGCAGATGGACGATAATCAGCGGGATTACTATCTACGTGAGCAGATCCGTGCAATCTCGGAGGAGCTCGGCGAAGAGGATAACCCCGTCGAGGAATCCGCGGAATACATCGCCCGCGTTGAGAAGCTCGGTCTGCCCGAGAAGATCAGCGAGCCGCTCATTAAGGAGTGCCGCAAGCTCGGGAAAATGCCGCCCGGTTCGCACGAGGCGACGGTGGTGCGCGGGTATCTCGATACCTGCCTGTCTCTGCCGTGGAACGATACGACCGAGGACAACCTCGATCTGAAACACGCCCGCCGTATCCTTGATCGCGACCATACGGGGTTAGATAAGGTTAAGGATCGCATCATCGAGGCGTTGGCCGTGCGACAGCTCTCGGACGAGATGAAGGGCCAGGTGCTTTGCCTCGTCGGCCCGCCCGGCGTCGGTAAGACATCGATCGCGCGCTCGATCGCGGAGGCGATGGGACGCCGTTACGTGCGTGTGTCGCTCGGCGGCGTGCGGGATGAATCCGAGATCCGCGGTCATCGCCGCACCTATATCGGCGCGATGCCCGGACGCATTATCTCAGCAATCAAGCAAGCCGAAACCAAAAATCCGCTCATTCTGCTCGATGAGATCGACAAGATGGGCAATGATTTCCGCGGTGACCCCGCGTCGGCGATGCTGGAGGTGCTGGACACCGAGCAGAACAGTGCCTTCCGCGATCATTACCTTGATCTGCCGTTTGATCTGTCGGAGGTGCTGTTCGTGATGACTGCGAACGATGCGTCCGCGATCCCGTCGGCACTGTATGATCGTATGGAGATCATCAACCTGCCGAGCTATACCGCGCAAGAGAAGAAACGCATCGCCAAGCGCCACCTGCTGAAAAAGCAGATGAAGAAGCACGGCTTGGAGGCGAAACAGCTACGCGTAACCGACGCGGCGATCGACCGCATTATCGAGGGCTACACCGCTGAAGCGGGTGTACGTAATCTTGAGCGCGTGTTGGCGACGCTGTGCCGCAAGACCGCGACCAAGGTGGTCGAGGGCAGCGGCGAGAGCGTGTCGGTCACACCGGCCAATCTCGAGGAATATCTCGGTCCTGTCAAATATAAGGAAGACACCAAATCTCGCCGCAACGAGATCGGCGTTGTCAACGGTCTGGCGTGGACGGCGGTCGGCGGTGCGACGATGCCCGTTGAGGTAGCGATCCTCGACGGCAATGGTAAGGTGGAGATCACCGGTAACCTCGGCGATGTGATGAAGGAGTCCGCTAAGATCGCGGTCAGCTACGTGCGCACCCGCGCGCGTGACTGGCATATCCCGGAGGATTTCTATAAGACGAAGGATATTCACATCCACGTGCCGGAGGGGGCGGTGCCGAAGGACGGCCCGTCCGCGGGCGTGACCATGGCGACGGCGATCGTGTCGGCGCTGACGGGCATCCCTGTGAAAAAGAACGTCGCGATGACGGGGGAGATCTCTCTGCGCGGTCGAGTGATGCCGATCGGCGGCTTGCGCGAGAAGACGATGGCGGCGTTTACACACCATATGGACACCGTCATTATCCCCGAGGATAACGCGTCGGATCTCAATGAGATCGATCCCGCTGTGCGCGAAAAGACGCACTTTATCACGGCACGCAGTCTGGATACGGTCATCGGCAACGCGCTGGTGTCCGATCCGTCTACAGCGAACTAAAAGGGGGGGAGAAGCGTATGCGTTGGGAAAATGCCACCTTTGAGTCGGCGGCGGGTCTGTCCTCGCAGTTGCCGAGTAGCTCTATGCCCGAGATCGTGTTCTCGGGTCGCTCGAACGTTGGCAAATCCTCGCTCATCAACCGTCTGACGGGGCGCAAATCCCTCGCGCGTACCAGTGCAACCCCCGGTAAGACGGCGACGATCAACTTTTATCGCCTTGACGGTGCGCGGTTGGTTGACCTGCCCGGCTACGGCTACGCGCGGGTGTCCGACAGCGAACGTCGGCGGTGGTCGGAGCTGATCGAGGGCTATTTTAACGACGAGCGGGACATGCGTTTGGTCGTGCAGCTGCTCGATATCCGTCACACACCGAGCAAGGATGATTTCCAGATGCTCGAGTATATGGTTGAGCGGGAGATCCCCTTTATCGCCGTATTAACGAAAGCGGATAAGCTCAATAAGACTGAACGGGCACAGCGCCTTGCCGCTTTTGAGCAGGAACTGGCGGATTATGAGGGTATCTTCACACTGCCTTTTTCCTCATCTAACGGCGAGGGTGCAGACGAGCTACGTGATATCCTGTTAGAAGCCATAGAAGATTAAAAAAGAGCCTACCGACAGTTGTCGGTAGGCTCTTTTTCTGTTAAGTCATTTCCCTTTACATAACTTCGGGAGCGTCGATTTTCATCATCGCGAGGACGTTGTGCAGGGCAATGCGCACCGCATCGCACAGCGCTAGGCGGGCCATCATCAGATCCGTCTCAACACCCGATACGTGGCAGGCGTTGTAGAACTTGTGGAAGAGGGTAGCGAGCTCCAGTGCGTAGCGGGTGATGCCCGAGGGATCGTACGCTTTGGCACAGTCGACCACCGTCTTTTCCAGTGCGGACAGATGGCGGATAAGCTCGCGCTCCTCGGTGGCGGTGAGCAGCGCAAACTGCTTTGCGGTCGCCGCGGTGATCACCACTCCGTTTTCCTGCATCTTACGGAAGATGGAGTGGATGCGCGCGTGAGCGTATTGTACGTAATAGACGGGATTGGACGAGCTCTGCTCGATCGCCAGACCGAGGTCAAATTCCATCTGGGTGTTTGCTTCACGCTGGTTAAAGAAGAAGCGGGCGGCATCCACCGGTACCTCGTCGAGCAGATCGCTCAGCTGAATGGCTTTGCCCGAACGCTTGGACATACGCACGATCTCGCCGTCTCGCACCAAACGCACCAACTGCATCAGCACGACGTTCAGCTTATTACCGTCCATGCCGACAGCGTCCATCGCGCCTTTCATACGGGCAACGTGGCCGTGGTGATCGGCGCCCCACACGTCGATAAGCGTGTCATACCCGCGCAGGAACTTGTTGCGGTGATAGGCAATATCGGCGGCAAAGTAGGTGGGGTTGCCGTTGGCACGCACCAACACCTCGTCCTTGATGCCTTCCTCTTCGCCGTCGCGGTTGAGATGCTTCTTCGGCTGATATTTTTCGCCGTATTCGCCCGCCTTGTACCAAAGAGCGCCGTCCTTTTCGTAGGTGAGACCTTTTTCGGTGAGGATGTCGATGATTTCTTTCAGCTCGCCGTTGTTGTGCAGGGTGGACTCGGTGAACCAGCGGTCGTACACAATGCGGTATTTTGCCATATCCGCTTTCATTTTCTCGATGTTGAGCGGCAGAGCGTACTCGATGAGTGCACGGCGGCGTTCCTCGACACTGACGTTCACATATTTATCGCCGTGGATGGCGGAGAACGCCTCAGCGTGTACCTTGATATCGTCGCCGTGGTAGGCGTCCTCGGGCAGCTCAACCTGATCCTCACCAAGATGCAGTTGCATATACCGCACGTCCAGCGACAGGCCAAACTTCTCGATCTGGTTGCCCGCATCGTTGATGTAAAATTCTCGCCACACCTCGTAGCCTGCGGCATCCAGTACGCTCGCAAGGCAGTCGCCGAGCGCACCGCCGCGGGCGTTACCCATGTGCATCGGGCCGGTGGGGTTAGCGGAGACGTATTCCACCATCACCTTCTGCCCCTCGCCGTAGTCGGCACGACCGAAATCGTCGCCCTTGGCGATGACCTCGGACACCACATCGCCGTAGTAGGCGGGGGAAAGGGTGAAGTTCATAAAGCCGGGTCCTGCGACCTCGAAGGATGCGAAATAGGTGTCCTCGGTGTTTAGGTGCGCGGCGATGGTGTCCGCGATCTTACGGGGCGCTGCGCGGAATGCGCGGGCGGAAACCATCGCGATGTTGGCGGCGAGATCGCCGTTCTTGCGGTCAGCGGGGATTTCGATGATATAATCCGGCAGCGGCTCGTTCGGCAGTTCGCCTGCCTCGACAGCTGCCTTGACAGCAGCCGCGAGCATCTGACGAAGTTGTTCTTCCGTGGTTTTTACGATGTTAGGCATGGTTATTATCCTCCCGAATGGTGATGTGAACGGTATGCTCGGAGTTAATGCTTCCGTTAAAGCCGAGCGTATAAGCAAAGTAGAGTTGCCCGCCGACGGATGACAGGTCGTATTCCAGTGCCGTGGCGTAGGTGCCGAGATCAATCGCACCGTAGGGGGTGTTATAATTGCTGTGGTGTCGTCGGTGCTTCTCTAACACAAGGAAGCTCGCATTCGAGCCCGTGCGCTCGAGGATCACCTTGTCCTTGGATACGTGCACCGTGGTTGCCGTACCCTCCATACCGGTGGCTTCGCTCTCTTTATAGTGAATGTCCCAGCCACCGGCAGTGTTTTCGAGCGTGCCCTCGGTGGTTAGTTCGACTGTGTCGGTCTGATCATCGACCTTTTGCGTGCCGACGATCGTAATGATTGCTTGCATTAGGGTTCAGCCTTTCTAAGTTAGTGATATACTTTCGACTTCCTCGCTCACCGAGCGACCAAGAAAGATCTCCGCTGTGCGTGTAAAGCCATCGGGACGATCGGAGACGAAGAAGCGACACTGTCCCTCCTTGTTATTCGCGAGCGCGTTATGCTCGGCCAGTACGGCAGCGCAGTGGATGGCGGTCTCGCGGCCGGAGTCGATGAGGGTAACGCCGTCGCCGAGCTCCGCTTGAATAGTGGGGGCGAGCAGTGGGAAATGGGTGCAGCCGAGGATTAACGTATCCACACCTGCGGCCTTGATCGGAGCCATATAGCGTCGCACCATCGCGATCGCCACGTCGTCCGCGGGGTCGATCCAGCCCGCTTCAACGAGCGACACGAACATCGGGCAGGCCTCTGCGGTGACGAAGACGGTCTCGTCGAGCGCTAATATCGCCTTCTCAAAGGAGCGGCTGCGAACGGTTGCCGCCGTACCGATGATGCCGATGCGCTTGTTACGGGTTGCGCTGACGGCCGCCTTGGCGGTAGCCTCGACCACGCCGATTGCGGGGACGGGCAGTGAGCGCAGGATGTCGAGAGCGACCGAGCTGACGGTTCCGCAAGCAGCAATGATGAATTTTACATCGCGATCGAGCAGCAGTTGGCAATCCTCGCGCGCATAGCGACGGATGGTTTCTTCACTGCGCGTGCCGTAGGGTACGCGGCCGGTATCGCCGAAATAGACGATATCCTCGTGCGGCAACAGCTCCTGCAGTCGACGCACGGCGGTTAAGCCGCCAAGGCCAGAGTCGAACACACCGATGGGACGGTTATCCATACGCTCGCTCCTTTCATGTTTGCATACTTTATTAATCATATCACATTCTACTGAATAGTGCAATCAAAAAATTCACAATTTCTCACTGTACATAGCAGAAAAAATGTGCTATACTATGCGTGAGATTCGCGAAAGGAGGATGGCGTGTGCAAAGCTTCTATGAGCCGATTTCTCCACAGCTGTGGGAGAGACATTGTCTGCGTAATGATGCCGGCTACATCGGCATGATGATGCTTGCATTAGAGGGTACAATGTTTGTCCTCGGGATCCTGTTTCAGTTTGTTGTGCGTGTGTTTTCGCCGGATCTGCCGTCCTTTCTGCTTATTTATGCCGGTATCTATGCCACTGGGATGTCGCTTCCCGCGGTCGTGATCTCGTTGATTACCAAACGGCGGCATTTTCCGCTATCTCCGTCGCGGTCAATGCGACCGTCTGATGCGTTTTTTGGAATCCTTGCTGCCGTGGGTATTTGCATGACTGCGAATATTGCGGTCAACTACATTCTGCTTTTCTTTGAATCGGTCGGCGTGCCGGAGCCTGAGATGCCCGATTATCTGCAGCCGACACCAACCAGCCTGCTGATCAATTTGTTTGTGTTTGCCGTGCTACCTTCGTTGTTGGAGGAACTGGTATTTCGAGGCTATGTGTTGCGCGCTTTGCGACCGTACGGCGACTGGTTTGCGGTTATCGTGTCGGCGTTGCTGTTCGGGCTGATGCACGGCAACATCGCGCAGATTCCATTTGCGTTGATCGTCGGTATTGCCTTGGGGTGGCTGTATGTTATGACAGACAACATCTGGATACCTGTCGCTGTACATCTAATTAACAATGGCTTTTCGCTTCTCTTGCAGTATTGCACAATCGGGATGGACAACACCGAGGTTGGCATGGTCAATGGGTTTGTGATCCTTACGTTGATCGTTATTGGCGCGCTGTGTCTAGCGATGCTGGTTGTCCGTCGTAGTGCTTTGCTGCGTCGATTGAAGCGAAAGTCCTCTTTGTCGGTCGGTGCAAGAACGGGAGTATTACTGTCGTCACCGCAGTTTGTGCTCTGCTTGGTGGCGTTTACGGTGTTGACGATTGCAGATGTTATAGGGAGTATGGGTTAAATGGACGAACAGTTTATGCGCATCGCCTTAATGCTGGCACAAGAGGCGGCTGACGAGGGCGAGGTGCCTGTCGGTGCTGTGGTTGTCAAAGGTGAAGAGGTCATTGGAAGAGGCCGTAATCGCCGTGAGCTTGGCAAAAACGCGCTCGCGCACGCGGAGATTGAAGCGATCAACGAGGCGTGCCGTGCGCTCGGCGGCTGGCGATTGTCGGGCTGTCGGCTATATGTTACGCTCGAACCGTGCCCGATGTGCGCGGGCGCAATTATTAACGCGCGCATCGACGAGGTGATCTATGGCACAATTGACCCGAAGGCGGGTTCCTGCCACTCGTTAGTCGATTTGTTTGCGTTACCGTATAACCATAAGCCGATTTGCCGCTTCGGCGTGTTGGAGGAAGAGTGCTGCAAGGTGCTGAAGGACTTTTTTCGTACGTTGCGTGTAAGAAAAGGTTGATTTTCGTCAGGAGGAAGTTTATGCGCTTTCTGATTTTGTCGGCAAACACAGGCGGCGGTCACAATGCTGCCGCTTATGCCATTCAGGAGGAATTGAATAGACAAGGCATCGAGTCGGATATCGAGGATTGTCTGGGCTTTATTTCCGAGAAGACATCGGATTTTATCAGTTGGGGACATTCCTATCTTTACAAGCATATGCCACGGGTGTTTGGTCACGCTTATCGTTTGGAAGAACAGCATTCTTCGCAGCTTATTTATGATAGTATTGCACTTGGTGCGGCGAAGTATCACGCTTTTATTACCGAGCGGGATTATCAGGCTGTGATATGCGTGCACGTGTTCTCCAGCACACTGGTGACGGAGGAGCAGCGCCGCTTTGGTAAGAGCTTACCGCATTTTTTTGTCGCGACGGATTATACCTGCAGTCCCGGTGGGGGAGATGCCGAGGCAGATGCTTGGTTGATTCCTGATGCGGGGTTGACGGAGGAATTCGTGCAATGCGGCGCGCCTCGTGGGCGGGTGTTTGCTACCGGTATTCCCATTCGTCGTGCGTTCACGGACAGACTTGATAAGACTCAGGCGCGCGAAGAGCTTGGTCTGCCGTCCGATGGCCGTATTGTGCTGATGTGCTGCGGCAGCATCGGGTGCGGGAAGATGAATCGCATCGTTCCGGATTTTGCGCGAGCGTTGCCGTCGGACTGTACGCTGGTCGTCATTTGCGGTAACAACGAAAAACTTTATGATCAGCTGCTGGAAGATGCTACTCCTCGCGTTGTGCCGGTTGGCTTTACCGACAAGATTACGAAATATATGATGGCGGCGGACGTGTGCCTTAGCAAACCGGGCGGCCTTTCGACGACGGAATTGTTGGCGGTCGGCGTGCCGTCTGTGCTCGTTTTAGTGGTACCTGGTTGTGAGAGTCGCAATATGGCTTTCATCACCGCTAAGGGTCTTGCGATCGGAACAGAGGATTGGGAAACTGCAGTCGAGCGAGCTTTGACGTTACTTAATGACTCCGCAGAGATTAGTGAAATGCGCCGTAAGTTGCAAAAATATAATGCGGGGCACGGCGCGGAAAACATCGTAAATTTCATCAAAAATGCCATCAGAAATGAATGAGCAAAAATAATCACAGCCCTCAGCCGATCCTCGGCAGAGGGCTGTGTCTTTGTTGTGGGTGGAAGAAATTTTTGGTACTACATCTAGTGTCGGTTAAATTTTTCTCAGCGCTGATATTCCGTTGGCAACTGTCCATTTGTGATTATTTTGTGTACGGAGTCGAGCGGCCCGACCTTGCAGAAATAGCGTTTACCGAGCTTGCTGCTGTCGCACATGAGGATTACGTGGCGTGCATTCTGGATATACACGCGCTTAAGACTAGCCTCGCTCTCGTCCGCATCGGTTATGCCGACCTCGGTCTCAATGCCGCGGCAGGAGATAAAAGCGATGTCGGCGTTAAAGTTGCGTACAAACTCGAGCGCTTGGTTGCCGGTGAAGGACATCGCGTTTTCGCGCAGGCGTCCGCCGGTCGAATAGACCTCGACACCGCCAAATTCCGCTAAAATACTGGCGGTTTTCAATCCGTTTGTGATCACGCGTAGATTTTGAAAGCCATTGAGACGCCGCGCAAGGTGGCATACCGTGCTGCTGGCATCCATAAACAGGGTCTGACCGTCCTTAATGAGGGATAGGGCCTTTTGCGCGAGCTGCTCTTTCGCAGCGGCGTTTTCGTTCTCGCGCAAAGTGAGAGGGAAGTCGTGTGTGTTGTTGTCAATGTGAACGGCACCGCCGTGTGTGCGACGGATCAGCCCGCTATTTTCGAGGATCTGAAGATCGCGGCGGATGGTCGCTCCGCTTGAGTATAATGTGGCACATAATTCATCCACGGTAGCGGCATGTTTAGCGCTTAGAATTTCTAAAATGCAGTTGCGTCGTTCCAAAGGAAGCATAAAACCCCTCCTATCAATGCTCGTTTTTGATTATATATGATTATTTGCAAAAAATCAAGTGGCAATTTATCTATTTTCGCGCCAATTATAGACGAATAGAAGATTTTGTTATATAATGACGATGATAAAAGGATTAATAGGCGAATTATGCCTATCAGCCTATCAACCGAAACTGCAAAGGAGAGTACAGGATTTGAGCAAGCGTATTCTGGCGTTCGACTTCGGCGCATCCAGCGGCCGCGCGATCCTCGGTACATACGACGGTGGGCGCATCCAAATGGAAGAGGTCCATCGCTTTTCCAACGATCCCGTTAATGTTGCGGGTGTATTCCATTGGGACGTTCTTCGCCTATTTCACGAGATCAAGCAAGGCATCACCAAGGCGGTGCATGTCGGCGGTTTTGACGCAATCGGCATTGACACTTGGGGCGTTGACTTCGGCTTGATCGATAAGAAGGGCCGTCTGATCAACAATCCTGTGCATTATCGCGACGTCCGCACGGTCGGGATGATGGAGAAGGTCTTTGAGACCATCCCTAAGGATGAACTGTACGGTCGCACGGGTATCCAGTTTGCGGCGTTCAACACCATTTTTCAGCTCGCTTACCTGCAGCAGAACGAGCCGGAGATACTCGCGCAGGCAGATAAGATGTTGCTTATGCCTGATCTGTTTGCTTATCTGCTCACGGGCATGATGCGTGCGGAATACACCAATGTTTCCACCACGCAGTGCCTTGATCCCATCACCGGCGACTGGGCGTACGATCTGCTGGATCGTCTGCAGATCCCGCGCCGTCTGTTCCCGCCGATCATTGATGCGGGCGAGACTTACGGCTTACTGTCGGATGCCATCTGCGAGGAGCTCGGCGCCCCGAAGGTGCCGGTCATCGCTGTGGCAACCCATGACACCGGTTCGGCAGTCGTGTCCGTTCCGTCGTCAGAGAAGGATTTTATCTTCATCAGCTGCGGCACTTGGTCGCTGTTCGGCACCGAGCTTGCAAAACCGGTGATCAACGAGACCTCCTTTAAGTTTAACGTCACCAACGAGGGCGGCTACGGTCGCACTACTCGTTTCCTCAAGAACATTATGGGTCTGTGGCTCATTCAGGAGTCCCGTCGTCAGTGGATCCGTGAGGGCTTCGACGTGTCCTACGGCGATCTGGAGAAGGAAGCGCTCGCCTGCGAGCCTTTCCGTTGCTTCATCAACCCTGATGCCGACGATTTCGTTGCCCCCGGCAACCTGCCGAAGCGCGTGCAGGAATTCTGCCGTCGAACCGGTCAGTATGTGCCGCAGAACCGCGGCGAGATCATGCGCTGCATCTATGAGAGTTTGGCAATGAAATATCGCTACACCTTCCGAGCCATCCACGAAGTCATGGGTCTTGACTACAAGACTATCCATATGATCGGCGGCGGCACGAAGGATCGTCTGCTGTGCCAGATGACGGCGGATGCCTGTAACACCCACGTGATTGCGGGTCCGATCGAGGCGACCGCTACCGGCAACATCGCCGTCCAGCTGCTCGCGCTCGGTGAGCTGAAGGATCTGACAGAGGCGCGCAAGATCATCGCGTTGTCGGAGGATCCCAAGTTCTACGAGCCGCAGAACGCTACCGCGTACGACGATGCATACAGCCGCTTTGAAGCGTTGTTATGAGTTTCGAGAGGAGGATGTCAATGAAGGTATTAGTCATTAACGCCGGCAGCTCATCGCTGAAATATCAGCTCTTTGAGATGCCGGAGGGTAGGGTGCTTGCCAAAGGTTTGTGCGAGTGCATCGCCATCGAGGGCGGTTGTATTACCCACAAGCGTCCCGGCAAGGACAATTACAAGGTCGAGGTTCAACTCGACAATCACGAGACGGCGCTCTCGTGGGTACTTAAGCTGCTGGCGGATTCCGAATACGGCGTTATCGCCGACATCAGTGAGATTGAGGCGGTTGGTCACCGCATCGCCCACGGCGGTGAGAAGCTCAAGCGGTCCTGCCTCATTGATGATGGGGTCATCAAGTACTTATATTCCATTGTGAAGATCAACCCTCTGCACGGTCCTCCCGCCATCGCGGGCATGGAGGGCTGCCGCAAGCTGATGAAAGACGTCCCGATGGTCGGCGTGTTCGATACCTCGTTTCACTCGACGATGCCGGATCACGCGTACGTGTATCCCATTCCGTACGAGCTGTATGAGCAGAAGAGTATTCGCCGCTATGGCTTCCACGGCACCTCGCACCGCTATGTGGCCAACCGTGTAGCCGAGCTGATGGGCAAGAAGATTGAGGATCTCAAGATTATCACTTGCCATCTGGGCAACGGCTCCTCCATCACCGCCATAAACGGCGGTAAGGTGGTCGACACCTCGATGGGGTTCACCCCGCAGGAGGGCATTCTGATGGGCACTCGTTCGGGCACGGTCGACCCCACCATCATCCCGTATCTGGTGGGTGAGGGGATGACCATCGACGAGGTTGAGAAGATGCTCAATAAGCAGTCTGGCCTGCTCGGTGTCTCGGGCGTGTCCAGCGACTCGCGTGCGGTGTGTGACGCGGCGGCGGAGGGTAATCCCCGCGCTCAGCTTGCGCTGCGCATCCAGTATTACGGAATCAAGAAGTACATCGGTGCGTACACCGCCGCGATGAACGGACTTGATGCGCTGGTGTTCACCGCCGGCATCGGCGAGAATGACGCGCTCCTACGACAGGAGGTCTGTCGCGATATGGATTATCTCGGCATCGTTCTCGATGGGGAGCTTAATCGCACCCTGCCGCGAGGCACAGAGGCGGAGCTGTCCGCGAAGGATGCCAAGGTACGCACTTGGCTCGTTCCCACGGACGAGGAGTTTATGATTGCACAGGATACCGCGAAGTTGGCGTCCTTGTAATATAAATAAAGTCAATATTATAAAAAGGAGATAAATACTATGCAACTGTCCGCTTATGAAATTAAAAAGCAGATCTGCGAAGCAGGTCACAAGTTGTACTCCAGAGGTTTTGTTGCCGCGAACGACGGTAACATCTCTGTGAAGGTCAACGACAACGAGTATTATTGTACTCCCACGGGTGTGTCCAAGGGCGACCTGACCCCCGATATGATCATCCGCATTGACGGTAAGGGCAACAAGCTCGAGGGAAAACTCAACCCCTCCTCCGAGATCAAGATGCACCTGCGTGTGTATCAGGAGCGTCCTGATGTGACGGCTGTCGTTCACGCGCATCCGCCTGTTGCGACTGCGTTCACTGTGGCGGGTATCGAGCTGGATCAGTACATCCTGCCCGAGGCGATTCTGACCATCGGTAATGTGCCCACCTGCGAGTACGGTACGCCCTCCACGATGGAGATTCCGGATTCTCTGAATCCCTACATCCAGAAGCACGACGCGTTCCTACTTAAGAACCACGGTGCTTTGACCGTCGGTTGCAATCTGCAGAAGGCGCTCTTCACGATGGAAGAGGTTGAGTTTAATGCCGTCATCTGCAAGCACGCACGCGAGCTCGGTAAGGTTGAGGAGATCCCTTGCGAGCAGCTTGAGAAACTGATGGAGCTGCGCAAGAAGATGCAGATCCCCGGCCGTCACCCCGGTTGCAAGAAGTGTAAAAATCTCGGCACCGCCAACTGCCGCTGCAAGCACAACGGTGAGGATCACAAGTGCACCTGTGGCAGCCATTCCGCTCCCACGGCGAACTCCGACGTGGTCGCAGAGATCACCAAGCGTGTGCTCGCTGAGCTGAACAAATGATTAAATTTATCAATATAAAGGAGGAAAGCTGTCCATGAGTTATACGATCTATAACGCTGAAAAGACAGCGCGTATCGGTCGACTCATCGACCACCTGTTCGCCAATCCTCCGCAGATCGAGGCTGACCGAGGGGTACTGATTACAGAATCTTATCGGTTGACCGAGGGTGAGCCGATCGTGGCTCGTCGATCCAAAGCGTTCTATCATATACTGGATAATATCCCGATCACCATTCGCCCCGATGAGCTGATCGTCGGTAGTAGCTCGGTTGCTCCTCGCGGGGCGCAGGTGTTCCCGGAGTATTCCTTTGAGTGGATGGAGGCTGAGCTGGATACCGTTTCCACTCGCTCGGCTGACCCGTTCCAGATCAGTGAGGAGACCAAGGCGCGTCTACGCGAGGCCTACCGCTACTGGAAGGGGAGGACCACCAGCGAACTGGCGACCAGCTATATGGCTCCTGAGGCCATCTGTGCGATTCGTCACAACATCTTCACCGTCGGTAACTACTACTACAACGGCGTAGGTCACGTTAGCGTGCAGTACGACAAGGTGTTGAAAATCGGCTATCGCGGCATTCGTCGTGAGGCGGAGGAAGCGCTCGCCAAGCTGAGCATCAGCGACAGCGATTATGCCAAACGGCATCACTTCCTTGAGGCGGTTATCCGTTCCTGCGATGCGGCGATTCTGTATGCTCGTCGCTATGCGAATCTGGCTGCCGAGCAGGCGGCTAACTGTAACGACGACAAGCGCCGTCGCGAGCTTGAGCAGATTGCGGAGAACTGCCGCCGTGTACCTGAGAACGGTGCTGAGAACTTCTGGGAGGCCTGCCAGTCCTTCTGGTTTGTCCAGATGTTGTTGCAGGTGGAGTCCAGCGGTCACTCAGTTTCTCCGGGTCGTTTTGACCAGTATATGTATCCTTATTACAAGAAGGACATGGACACCGGCCGAATCACACCCGAGTTTGCTCAGGAGTTGATCGACTGCGTTTGGGTCAAGCTTAATGATCTGTGTAAAGTGCGTGATGCCGCTTCGGCGGAGGGGTTTGCGGGTTACAGTATGTTCCAGAACCTCATCGTCGGCGGTCAGGACAAGCACGGTAAGGACGCCACCAACGACTTGTCTTTTATGTGCCTACAAGCGTCGATGCACGTGATGCTTCCCGGCCCGTCTTTGTCTGTGCGTCTTTGGAACGGTACACCGCACGATCTGCGTATCAAGGCAGCGGAGCTTACCAGAACGGGTATCGGCTTGCCCGCCTATTACAACGATGAAGTCATCATCCCTGCGCTCATCAGCCGCGGTCTCACCACCGAAGATGCTCGCAACTACTGCATCATCGGCTGCGTGGAGCCGCAATGCCCCGGCAAGACCGAGGGCTGGCACGATGCGGCATTCTTTAATATGTGCCGCGTGGTCGAGCTGGTGTTCCACAATGGTATGGACGACGGCGAGATGGTGGGTATTCCCACCGGCGACGTCACGCAGATGACCACCTTCGAGGAGTTCTTCGAGGCCTATAAGAAGCAGACGGAATACCTCGTCAGTCTGATGGTTAATGCGGACAACGCGATCGACGTTGCGCATGCGGAGCGTTGCCCCTTGCCGTTCCAGTCCTCGATGTTGGATGATTGTATTGGTCGCGGCCTGCCCGCACAGAGCGGCGGTGCGGTGTACAACTTCACCGGTCCGCAGGGCTTCGGAGTTGCCAATATGGCGGACGCCTTCTATGCGATCAAGGGATTAGTGTTCGAGCAGCACAAGTTCTCAATGGCAGAGCTTAAGGCGGCGCTGGATCACAATTTTGGCTACGGCACGGTTGATCCTGCGGACGTAGAGAAGGTCACCGCCGAGATCGTCAAGGGCCTCGTTGACGGCGGTCAGCAGGTGGATGCCGCTACCGTCGCTCAGATCGCCAAGATTGTCAGCGAAAACACGCTGAACGCGGCTGACCGTGAGCGCTATCGTGCGATCAAGCAGATGATCGACGAGATGCCGAAGTTCGGAAACGACATCCCCGAGGTGGACGAGTTTGCTCGTCGCGCTGCCGGTTGCTACTCTTACGCTGTTGAGAAGTATGATAATCCGCGTGGCGGCACCTATCAGGCAGGTCTGTATCCCGTGTCGGCGAATGTGCCGCTTGGCGCGCAAACCGGAGCCACCCCCGATGGTCGACTGGCTTACGAGCCGGTTGCTGACGGCGTATCTCCTTCGGCGGGCAAGGATGCGAACGGCCCGACTGCGGCGGCGACCTCGGTTTCCCGTCTGGATCACTTCAATGCTTCCAATGGTACTTTGTATAATATGAAGTTTCATCCCTCGGCATTGGCGGGTCGCGCGGGTCTCGAGAATTTTGCGTCGCTCATTCATACCTTCTTTGATAAGAAGGGCTCGCACGTGCAGTTTAACGTCGTCAGCCGTGAAACGCTGCTGGACGCACAAGCACACCCCGAGCAGTACAAGTCGCTGGTCGTGCGTGTGGCGGGCTACAGCGCGCTGTTCACCACGCTTTCCCGCTCCTTGCAGGATGACATCATCCGCCGCACCGAGCAGGCGGGCTTCTGATCGGCGGTGGCTACAATGGAACAAGATATACGTAACGTGCGCGGACGCATCGCCGATATTCAGCGATTTTCCCTCCACGACGGTCCGGGCATCCGCACCATCGTCTTTCTTAAGGGCTGCCGTTTCCGTTGCCGCTGGTGCTGCAATCCCGAAATGCAGAGCTACGATATCCAGACAATGATGATGAACGGTGTGCCGAAGACCGTCGGCCGTGACGTGACGGTGGGGGAGGTCATTCGCGAGGTCGTGAAGGATCGCGACTTCTTCTGGCGCTCCGGCGGCGGACTGACGCTGTCGGGTGGCGAGTGTCTCAGCCAGCCCGAGTTCGCGATCGCCTTACTCAAGGCGGCGAAGGACGAGGGACTGAACACCGCGATTGAATCGACCGCGTTTGCGTCCTACGACGATGTCATCGGGAAGGTGCTGCCGAATTTGGACACCTACTTGATGGACATCAAGCATATGGATCGGGCAAAGCACGAGGCCTACATCGGCCACCCGAACGACCTTGTGCTGAAGAATGCGAAGAAAATCGCCGTCAATGCAAAGCGGCTGATCATTCGTGTCCCTACCGTTCCGGGCTTTAACGATACGCCCGAGGAGATCGGTGCGATTGCCCGATTCGCGGCTTCCTTGCCGAACGTCGAGGAGCTGCACCTGTTGCCGTATCATCGCCTCGGTCAGGATAAATACACCTGGCTCGGGCGGGAATACACGCTGCCCGACATTCTGCCGCCGACAGACGAGCATATGAAGATGCTCCTTCGGGTAGCTGAACAGTGCGGTCTGCGTTGCCAGATCGGCGGTTAAAGAAATCATATTGAGGAGTTGGCTGTTACGAAGCTGTACACCAAGGCCGGCGATGCCGGTCACGCCAGCACCTTGACAAGACAACACATCCCGAAGAACAGCCCGATTTTCGATGTGCTCGGCACGCTCGATGAGCTGGGCGCTCAGCTTGGCGTTGCCAAGCGGCACGCGGCGAATATCGCGCCGATTCTCGAACAGCTGCAGAAGGATGTCATTGCGGTATCCGCGGAGCTGGCGGGCGGTAAGCGCTTTGTTGACCGCGATAAGGTAGAGCAGATGGAACGCGCGATCGACGCGATCTTCGAGAACATGGACGACAAGATCGGCTTCGTTCTTGCGGGTAACTCGGTCGGCGGCGCGGCGTTGGACGTCGCGCGTACCGTCGCTCGACGGGCGGAACGGTGCGCGGTGTCAGCGTCCCGAACGGGGGGCTTCACCCGCGAGATGTTTGCGTGGCTTAACCGCCTCTCGGATCTGCTGTATGCCTTGGCTCGCTTGTGTGACCGCAGCGCTCCCACGAAAACGGCGACACCTGCCGTGACGGCCGCTGTGGCGGTTGAGGGCTTCTGCGATAAGGCGCTCGCCCTCTGCCAAGCGGTGAGAGCCTATGCGGCACAGCAGGGCGTGAAGGTCGTTACGGCCGTGTGCGACGCCGGGGGCAACCCTGTTGCGATGCTGCGGGCGGACGATGCCTTTATCGCCAGCGTGGATATCGCGATGAACAAGGCGTTCACCTCAGTGTCACTCAAAATGTCTACCGATGAACTGAGTTATCTCGCTCAGCCGGGCGGCTCACTCTACGGGATCCAGTTTACCAATAACAATCGCATCGTGATCTTCGGAGGCGGCGTGCCGCTGACGGCAGACGATGTGATCGTCGGCGGGTTCGGTGTCAGCGGCGGTACCGCCGAACAGGACACCGCCCTCGGCGAATATGCAAAAGAATTTTTCGAAAAGGAGTTGATATAAATGGCGATTGAAATCAGCGAAGCCCAGATCAGTCAGATTGTGGAAAACGTACTGCGCACGATGCCCGGCGCTAAGGTCGCGGCACCTGCCGAGGCGAAAGCCGAGTGGGACAGCACTCAGTACCGCGGTCGCACGCTGACCGGTATCTTCACGGATATGAACACCGCGATTGCCGCCACCCAGGAAGGGTATAAGGCGCTGCGTGCCATGACCGTCGAACAGCGTGAGAAGATCATCACAGAGATTCGTCGGCTCACCCGTGAGGAAGCGCACATTATGGCGCAGATCGGTGTAGCAGAGACGGGTATGGGGCGCGTTGACCACAAGACGGCGAAGCACCTGCTGGTGGCAAACAAGACCCCCGGCACCGAGGATATTCAGCCGACCGCCCGCACGGGCGACAGCGGTCTAACGCTCATCGAGATGGCGCCGTTCGGTCTGGTCGGCAGCATCACGCCGAGCACCAACCCGAGTGAAACGGTCATCTGCAATAGCATCGGTATGATCGCCGCAGGCAACGGTGTGGTGTTTAATCCCCACCCGAACGCTATTGCTACCTCAAACTACGCGGTCGACCTCGTTAACCGCGCATCGAAAGCGGCAGGCGGCCCCGAGGTGCTCGTCTGCTCGATGGCGAAGCCTACGCTGGAGAGCGCCTCGGTGATGCAGTCGCATCCGCTCATTAAGCTGCTCGTCTGCACCGGTGGTCCCGGGGTCGTACGTGCGGTGCTCTCCTCGGGTAAGAAGGCGATCGGCGCCGGTGCGGGCAACCCGCCCGTCATCGTCGACGACACCGCCGACATCCCGAAGGCAGCGAAGGACATTATCGATGGCTGTACTTTTGATAACAATCTGCCCTGTATCGCTGAGAAGGAGGTCTTCGCTTTCGCGAACATCACGGACGACCTCATCCACTATATGCGGCAGAACGGCGCGTATCTGCTCAGTCGTGAGCAAACCGCGGCGCTCGAGAAGATTGTCCTCGTCGATCAGACGGGTAAGGACGGCAAGACCCGCAAGGTCATCAACCGTAAGTGCGTCGGTCGAGACGCCGCGGTGCTGATGGATAAGATCGGCGTCAAGGTCGACAGCAGCGTTCGCTGCCTGATTTGCGAGACCGATTTTAACCACCTCTTTGTGCAGGAGGAGCTGATGATGCCGATCCTGCCGATCGTGCGTGTGCGTGACATCGACGAGGCGATCGACCTCGCGGTGAAGGCCGAACACGGCAACCGCCACACCGCTCATATGCATTCCAAGAACGTGGATCACCTGACCCGCTTCGCGCGCGCCGTGGAGACCACGATCTTCGTGAAGAACGCCCCGTCCTATGCCGGCATCGGCTTTGGCGGCGAGGGACATACCACCTTTACAATCGCCGGTCCGACCGGCGAGGGTATCACCTCGGCACGTAGCTTCACCAGACAGCGTCGCTGTGTGATGGCAGATAGTTTCCATATCATTTAAGGAGGTAGAGAACATGGAATTGAATGCAAGTCAAGTCGAAAGCATTGTCCGTGATGTTCTGGCGCAGATGACCGCGAGCGGCGTGTCCGCTGTTCCCGCCGCGTCTACGGCTCCTGCGGGCATCCCGAAGACTGCTAAGGTCGCGATGCTCACCGGCCCTAAGAATATTGAGGTCAAGGAATATCCGATGCCCGCCGTCGGCGATAACGACATTCTCGTCAAGGTTGAGGGCTGTGGTGTCTGCGGTACCGATGTTCACGAGTGGAAGGGCGATCCCTTCGGCCTGGCGCCCGTCGTGCTGGGTCACGAGGGCACCGGTGAGATCCTCGCTCTGGGCAAAAACGTTAAGTGCGATACCGCGGGCAAACCCCTGAAGGTTGGCGATAAGATCGTCACCTCGGTTATCAGCTGCGGCGAGTGTAAGATCTGCCGTATGCATCCAGATAAGACCAACCTCTGCGACAAGCAGGGCATCTTCGGCCTGATCTCGGACAGCGAGGATAAGCACCTCAATGGTTGGTTTGCCTCGCACCTGCTCATCAGCGCGAAGGGCGCGACCTACTTCGAGGTCAACGACCTTGACCTCAAGGAGCGTATGCTGCTCGAGCTCGCGTGCGTGTGTGTGCACGCCTACAACCGTGCGAACTCCACCGGTTTGATGAACTTCAACACCAAGGTGCTGGTGCAGGGCTGCGGCCCTGTCGGTCTGGTGCAGATCGCCGTGCTTCGTGCGGCGGGCATCAACCACATCATCGCCGTTGACGGCAACCCGAAGCGCCTCGAGATGGCGAAGAAGATGGGTGCCAAGACGATCGTGAACTTCCGTGAGGCGACCACGCTGGAGGCGCGCATCGAGGCTGTTAAGGCGGTCACCGAGGGCCTCGGCGCGGACTTTGCGTTCCAGTGCACCGGCGCTCCTGCGGCGGCATCCGATGCGTACAGCTACATTCGTCGCGGCGGCGGCTTCTGCGAGATGGGCTTCTTCGTCAACAACGGCGAGTTCTCCATCAACCCGCACTTTGCGATGTGTAACAAGGAGATCAACCTTGTTGGTTCCTGGGATTACAGCGCGGAGGATTATCCGACCACGATCGCGTTCCTGCGTCAGGCGCGTGAGATGAACATCCCGATCAAGGAGCTCATCACCCACAGCTTCCCGCTGGATCAGATGAACAAGGCGATGGAGGTCAACGTGGCTCAGGAAGGCATCAAGATCTGCTACGTTGCTGACTAACAGCCGATAGCAGCACGCGGAGGTGCATAAGGAATGAGTAAAGCGCTTGGTCTTCTGGAGGTCTTCGGCTTCACCACCGCCGTCGTTATCGGCGATATGATCGCCAAGGCCGCCGACGTTAACATTGTTGCGCTGGATAAGAATAAACCTGCCAACGGCGACGCCGCCGAGGTACCGCTGCTGATGACCATCAAGTTTGAGGGTGACGTAGCGGACGTCGAGCAGGCGCTGATGGTTGGCGTGGAGGAAGCAAAACGGCGCAATCTTCTCGTGACCTACGATCTGATCTCGCGTCAGGCGGAGGACACCAAGAAAATGGCACGGATCGCCGCAACCGGCAAGGATAAGCTCAACGGCTGATCCGGTATAGAATCCCGTTAAAGCAGGACTTACCTGTTTAAATAAGTCAATCAATAAAAATTCAAATGATAGGAGAATGTGTTATGTTAGAAGCATTAGGTATGGTTGAAACCCGCGGTCTGGTTGCCGCTATTGAGGCTGCCGATGCCATGGTCAAGGCGGCGAACGTCGTTCTGGTTGGTTCCGAGAAGATCGGTTCCGGCCTCGTGAGCATCATGGTCCGCGGCGACGTCGGCGCTGTTAAGGCGGCTGTCGAGGCCGGCGGCGCGGCTGCGTCCCGTCTGGGCGAAGTCATCGCTACCCACGTGATTCCCCGTCCCCACGGTGATGTGGAGAAACTGCTGCCCGTCCTGAAATAAGTTCATTTCATCAGAAAGGCTTAGTACGGCTATGGAATTACCAAAAGAAACAAAAGCAATAGCCCTCTTAGAGGTGCAGGCCATGGTGGCGGCCATTGCCGGACTGGATGCAATGCTCAAAGTAGC
>CAJGCA010000010.1 GCA_904501705.1 Clostridiaceae bacterium
AAACTAAAAAGCCTCCCTTGTGTAAAGGGAGGTGGCAAAAATCTTTGATTTTTGACGGAGGGATTGTTGGTCATCTGCACTTAACAATCCCCCAGTCTTTTTGCTTTGCAAAAATCCAGCCCCCTTTACACAAGGGGGCCTTTTTACTGTCCTTAATGGTACGGCTCATATGCCCGACCGCTGTTTTATACCCGTTTTCGTCTTGTAAGCGCTTTCAAATCCTCTGCGGTAAAGCAGCCGAAGAGGGGGAGCAGCAGGAGATACGCGACCGAGATGAACACGACCCCTGCGATGATCGACATCCACCCGCTCGGCAGGGGAATGACCTGCCCGAGTGCTGTCCACCCGCCGCCGACGAGGACGGCGATGAGCGTCGGGTACAGCACCCAATGCATCCATTGCATCTTAGTCTCACTTTGCGTGAGCAGTCGGTGGGTGCTGAGGATGCAGGTGAGCAGGTTGCTTACCAGCATCACGAATAAAAAGCCCGTGATACCGAACCGCTGTAGCAACAGCCAAATCAGTGTAATCCGTACGGTGGAATCCGCCACGCTGTACCACAGCGAGTGTACCTGCTCGTTGATGCCCTTGAGCATTCCCGTAGCAACGCTGTCGAGGTACATCACAGGGGTGAGCGGTCCGAGGATTTGCAGCAGTAGTCCCACCGTATCATCACCGTACAGCAGGTTGCCTAGCGGGCGACCGAGCACGGTGAACAGACAGCCGATGAGCACCGAGCCGAGCCAGGTGATATGCATTGCCTGCTCGGTTAGGCAGGTGACCTGCCGCTTTTGCCCGAGGGCGTGCGCGTCGGACAGCTCGGGCAAAAGTAAGCCTGACACCGTCACGAGGAACGCGGCGGGGAAGAATAGCAGCGGCAAGGCCATCCCCTTTACAGCGCCAAATTGTTCCAGCGACAGCGCGTCCGAGTGTGTGAACAGCGTCAGTCGCGCAGGAACAAGGATGTTTTCTACCGTGCGTAGGGCGGTAGAGAGATAACGGCCTGCTGTCAGCGGTGTGGCAATGCCGAGCATCGTACGCAGAAGCGTGCGGTAGGGGAGCGTGGCGGTGCGGCGGATGGTGATTTTGTGGAGGTCGAGTCGATAGGCGACCAGCAAAAACAAGCACGCTGCCGTTTCGGAGATTGCGTCCCCCACAATGATGATGAGACAGGCCTCCGCGAGCGAGCAATCCCCCGCGGCGTGCAGCATCCACAGGATGCTGCCGATGCGCACCGCCTGCTCGAAGATCTGCGAGATGCAGGGCGGCATCGCCCGTCGCCGTGCCATAAAATACCCCTTGACACAGCTCGCCACCCCGATAAAGGGGAGCGCAAGCCCGCTGACCGCGAGCGCGGGTACGGTGCGCGCGTCTCCCACCCAGCCGCCGATGGTCGGCGCTCCGAAGTAGAGGATGGCCGCGGAGAGCGTACCGATGAGCACGCACAGCCCCATCGACAGCCGCATCACGCGGCGAACGTTTACGGGCGTGCCGCGGGCGATCTGCTCCGCGACCATGCGAGTGACGGCGGTGACGATGCCCGCCGCCGCGAAGGTCGTGCCCAACACGTACACCGAGAACACGAGCTGATACAGCCCCATCCCTTCGGCACCCACGCGGTTGGATATAAACACGCGGAACACGATGCCAAGGGTGCGTAGCAGCAGCGAAGTGATGGTCATTACTGCGGTGTTTTTGACGAATGTCCGTTTGTTCATGTTATATCAAATCCCTTGGTTATACAGTATGGTGATCGCGTCCCAGGTGGGTTTATCTACGATGCCGGTGGTGGCGAGCCCAGCCTGCTGTTGCAACAGCCGCACGGTATCGGCTGTCGCCACGGAATAGATGCCGTTCAGCGCTTGCTCTCTCGGCAGGTTGGCGAAGCGGACGGCGAGCGCCCCAAGCATCACCTGCAAGAACCGCACGCTGTCGTTCTGACTGCCGACACGCAGCGAAGGTTGCCCCATTCCGAACCCCTGCACGGGTGTCGGTAGAGCACGAAGATAGATGATCTGCTGTGCGTCAGCAAAGATCGTTTCCCACGTTGCGCGGTCGACGATGCCGTTTACGGGTAAGCCGCCCTCTTCTTGCGAAAGCCGCACTGCGGCGGTGGTCAGCGGCCCGAAACGGCCGTCGATGGGCACATCTGTCTCGCCGTCGCGCTCGCGGCGGATGACTCGCAGGTATTGCTGTAATTCCCGCACGTGATCGTTATAATCGGTGGTAATATCGTTGTTGGTGATGGGTGTCATAGCCCCGCCTCCTCTGTGAGCGTGTTGCCGGGGAATTGCCCGAGCCGCTTGGTATTGCCGAAGCGCAGATCGGAATACAGCGTCGCGATCGCATCCCACGTGGTCGGGCCGACCGCGCCGTTGGCGTTGAGCCCAAAGAACTGCTGAAACGCGGTAACGGAAGCGGCGGTTTCCTGCCCGAAAACGCCCGTCACCGACGGCGCGGGGATTTGCGTATAGGTCTGAGAAATGTAGCTGAGATATTCTTGTATGGTAGCGACGTCCTCGCCCTGCGATCCCTGTCGCAGCGTCTGCCCCGGAAATAGCACGACGCCGCCGTCGATGAGCTGTGAGGTGTCGAGGATACTGCGGTAGACATCGTAGATCGACAGCCACGTTTCCCGCCCGAGCATGCCGTCTGCCGTCAGCCCGAACGCGGTCTGATAGGCGCGTACCGCCTGATCGGTCGCCTCGTCGTAGATGCCGTTAATGACGATGCGCGGGATGTTGTCGTAAAACGCGGCGATGACGTTGAGATAATACTGGATGGCAAGCACCTCGCGCCCCGTGTCGCCGAGCGTCAGCTCGCGGTCGTATTCCTGCGGCAGATCCTCCAGGCGGATACCCTCACTGTCCAGTTCGCTGAGCCGTTTAACCGCGTTAAAGATATACGACAGTCTGTTCCACGTCGCGTTGCCGATGATGCCGTCCTCGGTGAGGTCAAAGATGCGCTGAAACGCGCGCACCGCATCCTCGGTCTCCACCCCGAAGATGCCGTCGGCAGGGTTGATTTTCGGGATGCTAGGGTAGTTGGTGGAAATGCGGTTGAGCTGAATCTGCTTTAACTGCACGTCGTTGCCCGAATCGCCCAGCCGCAACGGCCGGCCGGGGTAGGATGGCTGCCCGTTGCGTACGGGGGCGTTTGTGACGATGTTGATGTTATCGCCGTAGAAGCGGGTGAGGATATCGTACGCCCCCAGCCCCTCCTCGGCGAGCGGCACCGTGCCCCATTGAGATAAACCGTCGCAGGTGGAGGTCGTGCCGTTGCAGTAGCGGGTGAAATACGGCTCGATGTTGTCCCCCATCACGACGTAGGAGTTGAAAATGTCGTCGACGATGCGGTTGATGGCGTCATACACCTCGCGACCGGGCTGAAAGGACTGGTCAAACTGCGTGTTGTTCGTGATGTCAAAGTCGTAGCCTTGACTGCGGTAATATTCGGTGTAATAGCGGTTGAGGGCAAACGAGATCTGTGCGTAGATGTTCGCGCGCAGAGCCGCCTCTGGCCAGGTGGGATAGATCTCTCCCGAGGCGACGTTTTTGATGTAGTCGGGGAAGGAGATGAATACATTCTCGGCATTCGCGCTCGGCGCGCCGAGGTGTACCGTGATGGTGTTGGGAATAAAGGGTGTCCCTTCCATGTCAAGATATCCCCCTTTACAGATTTGTCGGCGCACCCGAACGGTAGACGCGCGGGATATTCGGGTCTTGCCCGGGTACCAGCGGCAGCATACTCGCGGATTGCGTGACGTAGTTGTTGCCGTAGATCGGCACGTTCTCGTAGATCACGGGCTGAAAACCGCCCGCGTCGACACGAATATCATAGGCGACATAGGGCGAGGGGATGTCTGGGCGCATTGTCAGCGCGGGGTTGACCGACGGAAGGGGGAGGATCGGGGTAAAGCCGTCGATGTCGGTCGTGGCGGTGGCGTAGAGTTCGTCTCGCTCGCCCTGTGCGCGGGTCACCGAGACGGTTGCGCCCTGCAGCGGCTCAGCGGACTGCCCCGTGAATACGAATACCCGCAGATAGCCGACGTACGGGCTCGACCCGATATTCGGCGGCGCGGGGGTGTCATCCCCGCGGGGCACCTCGCCGTTTAGATCCTCATCGGTATAAGGGAACTGCGGTGTGTCGGTCGGTGGAGCAGTTTGCACGTCGTGTGAATTTTCCTCGGCAATCGGCATTTCTGCCGCGGCCATTGCCGCACGGTCGCGTTCAATATCGGGCAGAGGAAATTGTTCGTCGAGCCAGCGGCTTTCGGTTGGCAGCGGAGCTTTTGGCTGTTGACGGTAGGTGTTCATCAGTTGTCGGTTGTACTCCTCTATGAGCTCTTGTACCCGCCGCTTTTGCGCGTGTTCTTGCATACGGTCTCCTCCTTGTATTGGGTTGAAAATTGCCATAATTTTGTAAAATTCGGATGTTATGTGCCGTATTGCTGTGAAATTTGCAATTTTTTCGGGGTTTTTCAAAAATTTTATTGACAATCGCCGTATTTAACTCTAATATTATCTTATTGTGTTGATATTCAGCATGCATCTGACACAAAGCTTGTATTCGCCAAACAGCGCCGCAGTCGCCGCCACGGACGACTGTGAAAAACCCTTTGCGGAGGGCGTTGCCAAAGCGAATGCGTCTGCCGTATGGCAGAGACCTCAATTACCGCAAAGGGGGATGCATTTCCATGGGTGAAAAGAAAATTATTGAACTGAAGAACATTGCTGTGTCTTTTGACGACGAGCCGGTGCTCAAGAATCTTAATCTGAGCATATCCGATGGCGAGTTCGTGACTCTGCTTGGCCCTTCGGGCTGCGGCAAGACCACGACCTTGCGCATCATCGGCGGCTTCGTTACACCGGACAGCGGCGATGTTTTTTTTGATGGAAAATTGATGAACGACCTGCCTGCACATAAGCGCACCGTCAACACCATTTTCCAGCGCTACGCGCTGTTTCCGCATTTGAATGTATATGAGAATGTGGCGTTCGGTATGCGCGTGCAGAAGAAGTCGAACGACGAGATCAAGGAGACCGTCGCGCGGATGTTAAAGCTTGTCAACCTCGTGGGCTTCGAGAAACGCTCGGTCGCGACGCTGTCGGGCGGTCAGCAGCAGCGTGTCGCCATCGCTCGCGCGCTGGCGAACAACCCGCGCGTCCTGCTGCTTGACGAGCCGCTCGCCGCCTTGGATCTGAAATTGCGCAAGGATATGCAGACGGAGCTTAAGAACATCCAGAAGAGCCTCGGAATCAGCTTTATTTACGTTACCCACGACCAGGAAGAGGCGCTGTCGATGTCCGATACTGTCGTCGTCATGGACAACGGTGAGATCCAGCAGATCGGCACGCCGCAGGACATCTATAACGAGCCGCAGAACGCGTTTGTCGCGGACTTTATCGGCGAGAGTAACATCCTCGACGGCGTGATGATTCAGGATTATCTGGTCGAGTTCTTTGGCCGTCAGTTCAGCTGCCTTGATGCGGGCTTTGCCCCCGGTGAGCCGGTGGACGTTGTCATTCGTCCCGAGGATATTGATATTGTTGAGCCGGTACGCGGTACGCTGACGGGTAAGGTGACCAACGTCACCTTCAAGGGCGTGCATTACGAGACCATCGTCGATTTCAAGGGCTTTAAGTGGCTCATCCAGACGACGGATTACTATCCCGTCGGCTCGATCATCGGCATCGTGCTCAATCCCGAGGATATTCACATTATGAAGAAGTCGGCGTATTCGGGGATGTTTGGCGATTACAGCTCCTATTCCGAGGAGTTCGACGAGCTGGCAGACCCCGAGGCGGGCTTGGCAGAGGATGCCGGGGAGGGCGAGGAATGAAGAATCGCCTGTCTGCCGCGCCGTTTGCCGTGTGGATGGCGATCTTCACCGTCGTGCCGATGGCGATCACGTTGTGGTTTGCCTTTACCGATGAGAACGGCGCCTTCACCCTGCAAAATATCGTGGAAATCTGGCAGTACAGTGGCACCTACATCGATTCGATCTGGATGGGTGCGCTGGCGACCGTCATCTGTCTTGTGCTTGCCTATCCGCTCGCCTTCAGCATCTCCCGCAAGGCGGAGCACGTGCAGCGCACGATGGTGATGATCGTGATGCTGCCGATGTGGATGAATTTTCTGTTGCGCACGTATGCGTGGATGTCCCTGCTGGAGGAAAACGGGCTTATTAACCAGTTCCTCGGCTTTTTCGGCGTGCACTGGAATATGATCAATACCGACGGTGCGATCGTGCTGGGTATGGTGTATAATTTCCTGCCCTTTATGATCCTGCCGCTCTATTCGGTGATGGCGAAGATGGACCCCCGCGTCATTGAGGCCGCACAGGATCTCGGCTCGAACAACTGGCAGATCCTGCGCCGCGTTATCCTGCCGCTGAGCGCCCCCGGTATTGTGTCGGGCGTGACGATGGTGTTTGTGCCCGCGGTGAGTACCTTTGTTATCTCCAAGCTGCTCGGCGGCAGTAAGTATATGATGATCGGTGATGTCATCGAGACCATGTTTATGGGTGATGGCTGCAACTACAACGTCGGTGCGGCGCTGTCGCTGGTGCTGATGGTGCTGATGCTCATCTGTATGTCCCTGATGCGCCGCGTCGACAACGGCGAGGATGAGTTAGGGGGTCTGATGGCATGAAGACGTTATCGAAAATATACAACGGACTCATTTTCACCTTCCTGTATGCGCCGATCGCAGTGCTCATCATTTATTCGTTTAATGATTCCAAAAATCGTGTACAGTGGGGTGGCTTTACACTCGACTGGTACCGTGACCTGTTCAGCAACGAGCTGATTCTCGAGTCGCTGATGGTGACTCTGCAGATCGCGGTGCTCGCGGCGCTCATCTCCACCGTCATCGGTACGATGGCGGCGGTCGGCATCTTCAATATGAATGGCCGTCTGCGCCGCGCGATGGAGTCGCTCAACAATATCCCGATGGTCAATCCCGAGATCGTCACCGGTATCTCGATGATGCTAATGTTCGTGGCGATCTACCGCGCGACGGGACTGCTGCAGCCCGGCTTTGCGACGCTGCTGATTGCCCACATCACGTTCTGTATTCCTTACGTGGTGTTGCAGGTGATGCCGAAGCTCCGTCAGATGAACAAGCATATGTACGAGGCGGCGCTCGACCTCGGCTGTACCCCGTTCTCCGCGTTTTTTAAGGTCGTGCTGCCCGAGATTATGCCGGGTGTCATTACGGGTGCGCTGATGGCGTTTACTATGTCGCTCGACGACTTTGTTATCAGTTACTTTAACTCCGGCTCGACCGCGCAGAATCTGTCGGTCACCATCTATTCGATGACCAAGAAGCCCGTCACCCCCGAGGTCAACGCGCTTTCGACGCTGATGTTCGGGACGGTGCTCATTCTGCTTATCATCGTCAACGTCCGCCAGGTGCGAGATCTGAAAAAGCAAAAGGAAAGGAGATAGGGCGTTGAGAAAATTGACCTGTCTGCTGACAGCCGTCATTCTGTGCGGAATGCTGGGCGGCTGCGGCTCGTGGCAAACGACCGAAAAAACGGTCACACTGAACGTGTATAACTGGGGCGAATACATCGACGACGAGATCCTCGACGTCAACGCCCTGTTTGAAGAGGAGACCGGTATCAAGGTTAATTACAAGACCTTTGAGAGCAACGAGTCGATGTACACGATACTGGAGTCCGGCGCGGCGGAATACGACGTGGTCATTCCGTCGGATTATATGATCGGTAAGATGATCCAAGAGGGGATGCTGGCAAAGCTCAACTTCAACAACATCCCGAACTACAAGTTTATTGACGAGGCCCACAAGGGCTTGGAGTATGACCCGAACAACGAGTATTCCGTCCCGTATACGTGGGGCACGGTCGGCATTTTCTACAACAAGAAATATGTCGACGAGGCGGACCTTGCACAGGGCTGGGATATTCTGTGGAATGAGAAATACGCGGGCAAGATCTTTATGTTCGACAACGCGCGCGATTCCTTTGCCATCGCGCTCAAAAAGCTGGGGTATTCGATGAACACCACCGACCCCGCGCACTGGCAGGCGGCCTACGACGCGCTCGCCGAACAAAAGCCGCTCGTACAGGGCTATTTTATGGATCAGGTGTTCCAGAAGATGACCAATGAGGAAGGGTGGCTCGCGCCCTACTATTCGGGCGACGGCGCCAATATGATCACCGGCGAGGACGGCAACGAGAACATCGGCTATTTCGTCCCGCATCAGGGTACGAACCTGTTCATCGATGCGATGTGTGTGTTATCCACCACCAAGCATCAAGCGGAGGCAGAGCAGTACATTAATTTTATGTGCCGCACCGACGTCGCGACCGCGAATGCGGAATACATCTGCTATTCCACCCCGCATACCGCGGCACTCGCCGAGTTAGACCCCGAGGTGTCGGGCGACCCGATGTTCTATCCCGATAAGGCGGTCATCGACAAGACCGAGGTGTTTATCACCCTGCCTGAGGACACCCTCAAGCTGCAGAAGGATCTGTGGATCAAGCTCAAATGCCTGCGCGACCGCCCCTCGTGGTGGCCGTTCCCATCTTGAATAAAACGAATGAACCCGACGGGAGATTTTCTCCCGTCGGGTTTTTGCTTGGCATAATGCCGCAACTCTGCACATATTGATGTACAAACACCAATACGAGCGGAGGAAATGACAATGGAAACAACGAACAGTTTGTATCAGGATATCGCGGCGCGCACCGGCGGCGATATTTATCTGGGCGTGGTGGGGCCGGTGCGTACCGGCAAATCCACCTTTATCAAGCGGTTTATGGATACGTTGGTCATCCCCAATATGACGGATGGCTATCGTCGCGAGCGGGCGAATGACGAGCTGCCGCAGTCTGCCGCGGGGCGCACCATTATGACCACCGAGCCGAAATTTATCCCCGAGCAGGCGGCGCAGGTGTCCCCCGATGGGGTGACGGATATGCGGGTGCGGCTTATCGACTGCGTCGGGTACATCGTTCCCTCGGCGCTTGGGTATATCGAGGAAGAACAGCCGCGTATGGTCAAGACCCCGTGGTATGACGAGGAGATTCCGTTTAATATGGCGGCGGAGGAGGGCACCCGCCGCGTTATTAACGAGCATTCCACTATCGGGTTGGTGATCACCACCGACGGCAGCATTACCGATATTCCGCGGGAGGAATACGCCGCCGCCGAGGAACGGGTGGTGCGGGAGCTCAAAGACATTAACAAACCTTTTGCGGTGCTGCTCAACGCCGTTGACCCCAACACCGCCGCCACACAGGCGCTCGCGGCAGAGCTTAGCGACCAATACGGCGTACCTGTGTTGGCGGTTAACTGCCGCGATATGACCCAGCAGGAAATGTTATCCATTTTAGAGGCGGTGCTGTCCCAGTTCCCACTCAAGGAGGTCGGGGTCGCTCTGCCGCGCTGGGTGATGCAGCTCGATCGCACGCATCCGGTGCGCGCGTCGATCACACAGGCGGTCAAGGGCGCGGCGGTCGGTGTCGAGCGCGTGCGGGATACCGCGAAGTTTGCTGAATCGCTTTGTCGCTGTGACTACGTCGATGCTGCGTCCACTGAGCGTGTGGATCTCGGTACAGGCGTCGCGATGGTGACGGTGATGCTGCAGCCGCAACTCTTTTATCAGATCCTCGGTGAGACGACGGGGTTGGAGATTGCTGACGAAGGCGCTTTGATGGCGTGTATGCTGGAGATGGCGCAGACGGCAAAAAAATATGAGAAGATCCGCGGTGCGCTCGAGCAGGTCGAGGCGACGGGCTATGGCATCGTGATGCCTGAGATGGAGGAGATGACCCTCGAGGAGCCCGAGTTGCTGCGGCAGAGCGGGCGTTACGGTGTGCGGCTTCGCGCCGCGGCGCCGTCCATTCATATGATGAAGGCGCAGATTACCACCGAGGTCAGCCCCATCGTCGGCTCGGAGCGGCAGAGCGAGGAGCTGGTCAGCTATCTGCTCGGACAGTTTGAGGAGGAGCCGAGCCGTATTTGGGAGTCCAATATCTTCGGCACCTCGCTGTACGGGCTTGTCAACGAGGGGTTGCATAACAAACTGCACCACATGCCCGAGGACGCGCGCCAGAAGCTCAAGGAGACGGTCGAGCGCATCATCAACGAGGGCTGTAACGGACTGATTTGCATTATTGTTTGAGGTAATCAATGATTAAACAGGATTATGAGACCGCCGTCGCACAGGCGGCGGTACGGGAAAAGCGTATCGAGGAGAAAAAAGCCCTTGAAGCCGCCGTGACAGAGAAGGAAAAACCGTCGAAAGCGGTCGGCGGCTGGCAGGTGGTGGCGGTGCAGTGCATCGCCTGCGCCGTTATCCTGCTGCTCGCCTTGTTTGTGCGGGTCGGCGGCGGGGCTGCCTATGATGAGCTGCGGCAGGGGTTTAGCGACAGCCTGCGCAGCAATGATTTGATGGCGGCGCTCGCCGAGCTTTGGGACGGTGAGCCGACGGATACGCTGTCGAGCGACCCGCTCGAGGAGGACGGCGAACCGCCGCCCGAGGAGTCACAGCCGAATGCTTGAGGGGCGCGTTGCGGGGGTGCGCTGCCGCGTGAGTTTATTGTTCCCCGCCTTGTTGACGGGGTTGCTGCTCGCGCAGGCGGACTCGCTCGCGGTGTCCTGCGTGCTCGCGTCCGTGATGCACGAGGGTGGGCATCTGCTCGCAATGCTCGCGCTCGGTTGCCCGCCACGTGTGTGCACCCTCGGTGCGTTCGGGATGCGCATCGAGATGGATGCCGCGCGGTTGGTTGGCTATCATCGTAATATCCTCATTTCCTTCGCGGGACCGCTGGTCAACCTTGTTGCCACTCCGCTTTTGGGGGCGTGCGGCTGCGTGCCGGCGGCGGTGGTGCATCTCACCCTCGCGGTATTCAATCTCCTGCCCGCGGCGGCACTTGACGGTGGGCAGATCTTGCGGTGCCTCTTTTGCCTCCTGGGCAAAGAGGCGCGTGCAGACCAATGGCTGCGGGTGCTGTCGGCGACGGTGCTGCTGCCGCTCGCCGTATGGTCTTTTTGGCTATTTTTATCAGGGTGTGGGAATGGGACGTTACTCATCGTCAGCGGTTATCTGACCGCGCTCATCTTTTTTCATCCGCAAAATTAAAAAATCGTAAAAACCTCTTGACAGCGATGGAAAAGGCTGTTATAATCTTCGAGAAAACCAAGCAGAGCGTTTGCCCGCTCTCACCTCAGGAGTCCGTTCCGAAGGGTTGATACAGATTATTTCTCCTGCTATTTTTGCGGGATTTCTGTGTGTGCGGGCAGCGTGGCTGTCCGCATTTTTTGTTTGGGGGTGTTTTACCATAGCTAAGAAAGAAATGCAGATCAACGAGCAGATCCGAGATAACGAGCTGCGCATTATCGGTGCTGACGGCGCTCAGTTGGGCGTGATGTCCGCGCGCGAGGCGCAGGCGCTCGCCGACGAGGCGGGTCTCGATCTCGTCAAGATCGCGCCGACGGCGACTCCACCCGTGTGCCGCATTATGGACTACGGCAAGTACCGTTTCGAGCAGGCGAAGAAAGAAAAGGAAGCCCGCAAGAATCAGCACGTCGTCGACATCAAGGAAGTCCGCCTCGGCCTGAACACCGACATCGGCGACTTCAACACCAAGGTCAACCAGGCGACCAAGTTCCTGCAGCACGGCGACAAGGTCAAGGTCAGCATCCGCTTCCGGGGCCGTGAGATGGGCCACCCTGAGATGGGTCTTGAGTCGATGCGTCGTTTCGCCGAGGCGTGCGCCGAGGTCGCGAACATCGAGAAGCCCGCGAAGCTCGAGGGCCGTCACATGCTGATGTTCCTGGCACCCAAGTCTGCCAAATAAGGCAGGGAAAATCAATTCGTTGCGTACGGGCTTTGCCCGTTTACACAAAACCTATTAAGGAGGACATTCAATATGCCTAAGATCAAGACGCACAGCGGTGCGAAAAAGCGTTTTAAGCTCAGCAAGACCGGCAAGGCCATCCGTGGTCATGCTTACAAGTCTCACATCCTGAACAAGAAGACCACCAAGCGTAAGAGAAACCTGCGTAAGACTGCGACTGCCGACAAGACCAACTTGGCAGCGATCAAGCGCATGATCCCTTACAAATAATGATTGATGAGACGGAGGTAAAGAAACATGGCTCGTATTAAAGGCGCAATGATGACGCGCAAAAGAAGAAAGAAAGTTCTCAAGCTGGCAAAGGGCTACTATGGTGCCAAGTCCAAGCTGTTCAAGACCGCGAAAGAAGCGGTGATGAAGTCCGGTCAGTATGCATACATCGGCCGTAAGCAGCGCAAGCGTGACTTCCGCCGTCTGTGGATCGCCCGCATCAATGCCGCGGCGAAGCTCAACGGTATGAACTACTCCACCTTTATGAACGGTCTCAAGAAGGCCGGTGTCAGCCTCAACCGCAAGATGCTCGCTGAGCTCGCGGTGTCTGACGCGGCGGCGTTCACCGCTCTCACCGAGCAGGCGAAGGCAGCGCTCAAATAAAAAGCTATGATTGCGCCCGGCGGGTTTCCGTCGGGTGCAATTTTGCTTATTTCACTTAGATTTTACGCGAATTTCCCGCGATTTTAGGAGGGAAAATGATGCTGATCACCAGTAAGGATAATCGCCTTGTCAAGGAGTGGCGAGCCCTGAATGAGCAGGCAAAACAGCGCCGTAAAACGGGGCTTTTCGCCATCGAGGGCGCGCGCCTGTGCGGCGATGCGCTCGCGAGCGGACTGACGCTCACGACGGTGCTGTACACCGCCGCCGCACGCGAGACCTATGCGACGGTTGTTGAGGGTCTGATCGCGGCGGCAGGGGAGGTTGCGGAGATTACCCCCGAGCTTGCCCGCTCGATGGCGGATACCGCTAACCCGCAAGGTGTATTTTGTGTTGCAAAATCTCTTGACATTCAGTTAAGTTTAGATACAATAGATAATATGGGTCGTTACGGCGTTCTGGAGGACATCCAAGACCCCGGCAATCTCGGCACGATGATCCGCACCGCGGAGGCGTTCGGGCTGGATGGCTTATTGTTGTCCTCGGGCTGTTGCGACATCTATAACCCGAAGGTGCTGCGCGCCAGTATGGGTGGGGTGTTTCGTTTGCCGCTGGCGGTGACGGAGGATCTTCCCGCCGCGATCGCGGCACTTCAGGCGCGGGGGATGACCGCGCTCGCCTGCGTGGTGGACACCGACGCCGAGCCGCTTCACCGTGTGGAGAAGACGGCGGGCGTCTTATGCGTCATCGGCAACGAGGGCAATGGGCTGAAGCCCGCCACCGTTGCGGTGTGCAAGAAGCGGGTGACCATCCCGATGGCGGGTCGAGCCGAGTCGCTCAACGCGTCGATGGCGGCGGGTATCGCGATGTGGGAGATGACCCGCCCCGAATAAGTCGGTATTGTGTGACAGGAGGGAAGTCCGTGGACAGCCGCATATACTGGATCTGGCTTGCACAGGCATTGGGTCAGGGCGCACAGGCGATGGGCGATCTGCTGGACACCTTCGGCAGTGCCGCCGTCATCTACACGACAACCGATAAGGCACTGCGTGAGGCGGGAATACCGCCGCGTATCGTGCGTAAGCTGATGAATAAATCGCTTGCCGAGGCGCGCGCCATTCTCAACCGCGTGACACAGGCAGGCGACTGGGTGCTCACACCCGAGGATTCGCTGTATCCCGTCAACCTGCACCGCCTTGTTGACCGTCCTGCGGCATTATACTGTCGCGGCACGATGCCGGATATGGATGCCCGCCTAACCTTGGCGGTCGTCGGCACGCGGGAGCCCTCGGAGGAGGGCTGGCGTGAGGCGTACAGCCTGTCATCGGGGCTGGCCGCGGGCGGTGCGATCATCGTCAGCGGCGGCGCGAAGGGCATTGATGCCGCCGCCCACGCGGGTGCACTGGAGAGCGGCGGAGCCACCGTCGCGGTGATGGGCTGCCCCGTGAACGGGAAGTACCCTCTCGAGAACCGTGCGCTGCGTGAGCGTATCGTCGCCGAGGGTGGTCTGCTTATCAGCGAATTTCCTCACGGGAGCAAGGATAAGTGCATCTATCAGATCCGCAACCGTCTGATCGCGGGGCTGAGCCACGGCGTCTGCCTCGGCGAAACGCCGATACCCAGCGGCGGGCTGATCACCTCCCGCCTCGGTCGCGAGCAGGGTAAGGATATCTTCGCTCTGCCCGGTATGCTCGCGGGGCATCTTAACGACGGCGCTCACCGCGAGATCCGAAACGGCGCGGCGCTGATCACCTGTGCCGCCGACGTATTAGAGGAGTATGAGACGCTGTTCCCGGGACTGCTCGATCTCGATGCGGCGAGAGAAACGCAGAAGCTGCTGGATAAGCACCCCGCGCAACAGCTCGGCGCGGAAAAGAAACCGAGAACGAAACAGGCAATACCGGTCGAGCCGTCGATAACGGCGGCGCCGTCGCCCGCGGAATGCCCCGACACGGCCTCTGCGGCGGCAAAGCAGGTGTATGCCTGCCTGACCGAGCAGCCCCGACCCGTGGATGATCTGGCAGCCGAAACAGGCCTGCCTATCCCGGCGTTGCTCGGCGCATTAACAGAACTCGAAATGTTTGGCTGTGCCGCAAATGCCGCGGGACAGCAATACTATAAACTTTGATCTGGAAAGGATGAGTGGCTATGTCGAAACTGGTCATCGTGGAGTCGCCGGCTAAGGCAAAAACCATTAAGAAATATTTGGGCAAGGATTACGAGGTTATCGCTTCTATGGGGCATATCCGCGACCTGCCGAAAACGCTGCTCGGCGTGGACGTAGATAAGGGCTTCCGCCCGCGCTACGTCGACATTCCCGGCAAGACGGCGCTGATCCGTCAGCTCAAAGATGCTGCCGCACAGAGCGAGCAGGTCTATCTCGCGACCGACCCGGACCGCGAAGGCGAGGCGATCTCCTGGCATCTGGCGACGCTGCTCGGTCTGCCGACCGACCGCGAAAACCGCATTACTTTTAACGAGATCACCCGTTCGGGTGTTACCACGGGTATGGCGGCACCGCGTAAACTGGATATGAATCTCGTTAATGCGCAGCAGGCGCGCCGCATCCTTGACCGCATCGTGGGCTATAAACTTAGCCCCTTCCTTTGGAAAAAGGTGCGTAAGGGCTTGTCCGCCGGCCGCGTGCAGTCGGCGACCGTCAGCTTGGTGGTCAGCCGCGAAAACGAGATTCGCGCGTTTGTCAGCGAGGAATATTGGACGCTGGATGCGCTGCTGTCGTTGACCGAAAAGGGCAAGACCTTCCCTGCGAAATTCTACGGCAAGGCGGATGAGAAGATCAAGATCACCGATGGGGCGCAGGCAGAGGCGATCCTTGAAGCACTGAAGAATGCGACCTACGTCGCGGACAAGGTCAAGACCGGCACCCGCCGCGTCGCCCCCGCACCGCCTTTCACCACCTCCACGATGCAGCAGGAGGCTAACCGCAAGCTCAACTTCTCTTCGCGTCGCACGATGAAAGCCGCGCAGGAACTATACGAAGGTATCGAACTTGAGAGTATCGGTGCGATGGGTCTTATCACGTATATGCGTACCGACTCGCTGCGCATCTCCGACGAGGCGCGTGCCGCAGGTAATGAGTATATCCGTGCGACCTACGGCGCGGACTATCTGCCGAGCAAGGCGCGCGTGTTCAAGACCAAGGGCAACGCGCAGGATGCACATGAAGCGATTCGTCCCTCGGTGCCGTCGCTGACCCCCGAACAGGTCAAAAACTCGCTGACATCCGACCAGTATCGGCTGTATAAGCTCATTTGGGAGCGATTTATCGCCAGTTTGATGGCGGACCAGATACAGAACACCTGTCAGGTAGATATTACCGCAGGCGACTATCTCTTCAAGGCGTCGGGCTATACTGTAAAGTTTGAGGGACATACTGCGCTGTACGTTGAGGGCAAGGACGAAAAGGACGACGACAATAAGCCGCTGCCTGTTATCAAGCAGGGCGACACGCTGTTCTGCCGCGAGATCGCAGGCAATCAGCATTTCACCCAGCCGCCTGCCCGTTATACTGAAGCGACTCTCATCAAGACGATGGAAGAGAACGGCATCGGCCGACCCTCGACCTATGCGCCTACCGTCAGCACGGTGCTTGCGCGTGACTATGTTGAGCGTGATGGCAAGTCCATTAAACCGACTAACCTCGGCGAGGTGGTCACCAACCTGATGGAAAAGCAGTTCCCCGAGATCGTCGACCTAGACTTCACCGCCCATATGGAAAAGCAACTCGACGGTGTCGAAAACGGCAAGGCGGATTGGGTTGGCGTTCTCGATGATTTCTATGTTGGCTTCTCGCAGTCGCTCAAGAAAGCGGAGCAGGATCTCGAAAAGGTCAAGGTGCCTGAGGTCGAGAGCGACGAGGTGTGCGAGATCTGCGGTCGCCGTATGGTGATCAAGACAGGTCGATACGGCAAGTTCCTTGCTTGCCCCGGTTACCCGACCTGCAAAAACACCAAGCGCATTGTTGAAACCGCCCCCGGCAGCTGCCCGAAATGCGGCGGTGTGTTGGTGGCGAAGAAATCCAAGGGCGGTCGCAAGTTCTTTGGCTGCAGCAACTACCCGAAATGCGATTTTGCCACTTGGAATGAGCCGACAAACGAGGCTTGTCCGCAGTGCGGCAAGACGCTGTTCCGCAAAAAAGGCAAGAACGGCGGGCTGACCTGCCAGACCGAAGGTTGCAACTATCAGAAATAACAGGAGATGCTATGGCTATCACGGTGATCGGTGCCGGACTCGCGGGCTGTGAGGCCGCTTGGGCAGCAGCGCAAGCAGGCGAGGCGGTAACGCTTTGGGAGATGAAACCCGACAAATACACCCCCGCGCATAAGGCGCCGCTGTTTGCGGAGCTGGTGTGCTCCAATTCCCTCAAAGCCGCGCGGCTGGAGAGTGCCGCTGGGCTGCTCAAAGAGGAAATGGCGCGTCTCGGCAGCGTGTGCGTTCCGATCGCACGGGAATGTGCCGTCCCTGCAGGCGGCGCGTTGGCGGTCGACCGCGACCGCTTTTCCGCCGCCGTAACCGACAAGATTCGTTCCCATCCGCTTATTACTATCAAGCAAGGCGAGGTTACCGCCATCCCGACCGACGGGGTAACTGTCATCGCGACGGGACCGCTGACCGCGGATACCCTCGCAGGGGAGATTGCCGCTTTGTGCGGCGGCGGACTTCATTTCTATGATGCCGCCGCGCCGATCGTAACGGCCGACAGCGTGGATATGACGAGCGCATTTCGCGCCTCGCGGTATGACCGCGAAGAGAGCGGCGACGGCGACTATATCAACTGCCCGATGAATAAGGCAGAATACGAGGCATTTCACCAGGCGCTCGTCAACGCCGAGCGTGCGCCGCTGCACGAATTTGACACCCCGAACGACCTGACGGTGTATGAGGGCTGTATGCCGATCGAGGTGCTTGCCTCGCGCGGCACGGACGCGATCCGCTTCGGCCCGATGAAGCCCGTTGGTCTGCGCGATCCGCATACGGGACACCGCCCGTGGGCAGTGGTGCAATTACGCACCGAGAACGCCGAGGGGACGCTGTATAACCTCGTCGGTTTCCAGACCAATCTCAAGTTCAGCGAACAAAAGCGTGTGTTCGGGATGATTCCTGCGCTGAAAAACGCGGAGTTTATGCGCTACGGTGTGATGCACCGCAACACCTTCCTGGATGCGCCCCGTCTGCTTGACGGCGCGTTTCGGATGAAAACGAACCCCAACCTGCTCTTTGCCGGACAGATGACCGGCGTGGAGGGGTATATGGAATCCGCCGCGTCGGGCATTCTCGCCGGCATCAACGCCGTGCGGCAGATGCGGGGCGAGGCGCCGCTCATTCTGCCGCGCGACACGATGATGGGCGCGCTGGCGGGGCACGTTTGTGACGAAAACAAGCACTATCAGCCGATGGGGGCGAACTTCGGTATCCTGCCGCCTATCGAGCCGCATATCCGCGATAAAAAGAGTCGCTACGCCGCGCTTTCACAGCGCGCACTCGATAGCCTTGCGGCGGCGCTCGCGGCAGACAGAAAGGACGGATAACACTATGAAGATTATTGTTGATGCTTTCGGCGGGGACAACGCCCCGCTTGAGATCCTCAAGGGCGCGGCGGATGCCGTCGCGCAGTACGGACACGACATCCTTCTCACGGGCAACGAGGAGACCCTGCTCGCGCTCGCGCAGCAGGAGAATATCTCTCTTGATCGCATCGAGATTGAGCATTGCACTGACGTGATGACGATGGAGGATCACCCGAAGAGCATCCTGCGCGAGCACAAGGAAAGCTCGATGGCGGTCGCGCTTCGCCTGCTTGCCGAGGGCAAGGGCGATGCCCTCGTCAGCGCGGGCAGCACGGGGGCGCTGCTGATGGGCGCGACCTTTATCGTCAAGCGCATCAAGGGTATTTCCCGCCCCGCGCTGGCCCCCATTCTGCCGTCGGATCAGGGTCCCTTTATGCTCATTGACTGCGGTGCGAATGCTGACTGCCGTCCCGAGATGCTGTTGCAGTTTGCGCATATGGGCAGCATTTACGTGTCGCATATGTTTGCGGATAAAAAACAGCCCCGTGTCGGTCTGCTCAACGTCGGCACCGAGGATACCAAAGGCGGCGAATTGCAGCACGCAACCTTTCCGCTGCTGAAAGAGAGTGGACTCAATTTCATCGGCAACATCGAGGCGCGCGACGTGCCTGCCGGTGTGGCGGATGTCGTGGTCGCGGACGGCTTTAACGGCAATATCCTGCTCAAGACCCTCGAGGGTACGGTGGATATGCTGATGAAGAACCTCAAAGGCGCGCTGATGAGTTCTCTGCGCACGAAGATCGGCGCGTTACTTGTGATGCCTGCGATGCGCGTGATTAAGAAGAAATTGTCCGCTTCGGAGCACGGCGGTGCGGTGCTGCTGGGCGTTAATCGCCCCGTAGTCAAGGCACACGGCAACGCCAACGCGAAAGCCATCGCCAGCGCAGTGCGTGTGGCGGCGGAATTTGCCGAGAGCGGTGTCGTCGAGGAGATCGCTGCAGTTAGCGGTAAGGCAAGCGAGAAAGAGGAAGCCGCTGAATGAGAGTACTGGATATTCTGACCGCCCTTTTCTGCGAAAAATACGGGTGTTACCCCGAGGACGTGGAAATGGCGGCTTCGCTCGACGAACTCAACATCGCTCCACACGAACGTGAGGATATGGCGATGGTGCTCGGCGAGATGTACGGCATTGATTTTGACGATGCGGTACTGTTTGGCTTTGAAACGGTGGAGGATGTGGTCGGCTATATCGAGGACATCCTCAACGAACGGGAGGGAACAGCGTGATGGCACACGATCTCACACCCTTAATGCAGGAGATCGGGTATGAATTTCATAATATTCGACTGCTGGAGCAGGCGCTGACCCACTCGTCGTATGCCAACGAGGGCAAGGGTGGCCGTGAGTGCTATGAGCGGCTGGAATTTTTGGGCGACTCGGTGCTTGGGTTTATCACCGCGCGGCATTTGTATGCGAATGACCGCTCCCCCGAGGGTGAACTGACGAAACTGCGCGCCGCCGTGGTGTGCGAAAAGGCGCTGTGCTCCTATTCGCAGGCACTCGGTATCGGGCAGTATATGCGGCTCGGCCGCGGCGAGGCGCAAAACGGCGGCGCACAGCGTCCGTCGATTCTCGCGGACATGTATGAGGCAGTGCTCGCTGCCATCTATCTCGACGGCGGCATGGAGCCGGCGGAGAAATTCGTGCTGCGCTTCATCATCCCCGAAGCGGAGAGCCAGCGCCGCCGCCATTTCAAGGATTACAAGACCGCCCTGCAGGAGATCATCCAACAAAACCCCGGTGAACGGTTGGAGTATGTCCTGGTGGGCGCGTCCGGTCCCGACCATTGCAAGGTATTTAAGGTGGAGGTCCACTTAAACTCCAACGTCATCGGCAAGGGTCGCGGACACAGCAAAAAAGAGGCGGAGCAGTTAGCCGCCCGCGAAGCGCTTAAACTGATGGGCTACGAATAAGCCCTTAACGAAAAGGAAGTGGCATTTTTGTTACTTAAAGCATTGGAATTACACGGATTCAAATCCTTCCCTGATAAAACGGTGCTCAATTTCAGCGACGGCATCACCGCCGTCGTCGGACCGAACGGTAGCGGTAAGTCGAATATCAGCGACGCTATCCGTTGGGTGCTCGGTGAGCAGTCGAGCAAGAGCTTGCGCGGCTCCAAAATGGAGGACGTCATCTTCAACGGCACGGCACAGCGCCGCCCGATGGGCTACGCGGAGGTTACGCTGGTTATCGACAACTCCACGCATATTCTCGAATGCGATGCCGAAGAGGTGCGCGTTTCTCGCCGTTGCTACCGTTCGGGCGGCAGTGAATATCAGCTCAACGGCGCGACCGCGCGTCTCGAGGATATTCGCCTCTTGTTTATGAACACGGGTCTCGGCCGCGACGGCTATTCCATCATCGGACAGGGCCGTATCGACGAGATTGTTACCTCCCGTTCGCAGAACCGCCGCGAGATCTTCGACGAGGCGGCGGGTATTGCCAAATACCGCTATAAAAAGGACAAGGCGGAGAACAGCCTGCGCAAAACGCAGGATAACCTCGACCGCCTGCACGACATTCTGCAGGAGCTGGAGGACCGCGTCGGTCCGTTGGAGCATCAGGCGGAAAAGGCGAAGAAATTCCTGCTGTTCGCAGGGGAGAAAAAGGAGCTCGAGATCGGTCTGTGGCTGCGCACAATGAACGAGTCGCGTGGCATCTTGCGCGATCTCGACGCGAAGCTGACCAACGCGCGCCTGCAATATGAGGCGGCAGGATCGAGCCTTGAGGATTTTGACCAAGAGATCGAGCGCATCGCCCTTGCGGCACAGCAGCTCGAGGTGCAGATGGACGAGATCCGTCGCGCGGGTGCGGCGCTTGAGGAGCAGGCGGCGATGTGCGACAGTCAGGTCGCCGTTCTTAACAACGACATTTTCCATAACAACGAAAACATCGCGCGTATCCGCGGCGAGATCGAGTCCGCGGACGAGGGCGACGCCAATATTGAGCAGACCATCGCCGCGCGACTTGCGGATATTACGACGCAACAGGAGATCATCCGTCAGGCGGATGAGGAACGGCTCTCTCTTACCGACGAGATGGAACAGCTCGCGCGCAGCAGCGACGAGGCGTCGGGCAAGCTCGACGAGATGCAAAAGGCGGCGGCAGACGTCGCGCTGCAACTGTCCGAAACGCGCGTCAAGAGCGTTACCAATGAATCTTCCTTGCAGGAGATTACCCTGCGTATGTCGCAGCTTACCGCGAGTACTGTTCTGCGCAAAGAGCAGGCAGATGCCGCCGAGGCAGAGTTATCGGATGCCGAGAGCGCGTATAAGGCGTGCAGCGAAAAGGCGGAGAGCTTACAAAACACGCTGTCGGGCTACGAGGTGCGCTATCAGACGCGCTCCGCGAAGCTCGCCACCGCAAAGGAAGCGCTTGATAAGCAGGCGCTCGACGTTGAGGAGCGTCAGCGCCGCATCCGTATGCTCGAAGAGATGGAACGCAGTATGGACGGCTTCCAGCAGAGCGTTAAGACCGTCATTAAGCAGGGTGAACGCGGCGAATTGCAGGGTATTCTCGGTCCCGTATCCCGTCTGTTTACCGCTAAGGCGGCACACGCGCTTGCCATTGAAACCGCGCTCGGCGCAGCGGCGCAGAACCTCGTGTGTCAGCGCGAGGCAGACGCGAAGCGCGCTATCGCATATCTGAAAGAAACCAAGGGTGGCCGTGCAACCTTCCTGCCGTTGGATAACACGAACGGCAAGCGACTCGACAACATTCCCGAGGAAGACCTCGGCTTTGTGGGCCTTGCGTGCGACCTCGTCACCTATGATAAAAAGTTTGACGGCGTGGCGCGCTCGCTGCTTGGGCGCACCGTTATCGCCGAGGACCTCGACTATGCCACTGCAATGGCGAAGCGCCACGGCTATAAGTTCCGCATCGTTACACTAGACGGTCAGGTAGTTAATGCAGGCGGCTCGTTGACGGGCGGTTCCAGCATCAAGGGCGCAGGTCTCATGTCCCGTCGCGCGGAGATTGACCGTTTGCGCAAGGACGTAACCGCCAAGATGCAGGCGCTGGAAACGGCGCGCGAGCAGTTCCGTCAGATGCAGCAGGATGTGGCGGCGGTGGAAGCCCAGCTCACAGGTGCGCGCGGCGAACTTACCACCGCACAGGAGGATAAGATCCGTCTTGAGGGTGAGGTGCGTCGTCTGCAGGAGCAGGCACAGCAGAATCGCCTTGCCGCCGCGGAGGCCGCGCGCGAGATCGAGACTCTCGGCGAGCGCGCGAATGCTTGCCGCGAGGGTATTGAGTCCGCGGCGCAGGAGACCGCCGCTCTGACCGAAAAGCAGCAGGGCATCGAGCGGGAACTCGAGGCTATCAGCGGCGGTCGTCAGCAGCTCGCGCAGCAGCGCGAGGAGCTGTCCGCCCGCATCGCGGAGCGCAAGCTCGCGGTGTTCAGCGCAGAAAAGGAAATCGAGAGTATTCAGCAGATGATCGGCGAATTGCGCGCCCGTCAGCAGGATTCGGCGGGGCATAAACTGTTGCTCACCCAGCAGATTGCCGCCTTTGAGCAGGCGAATGCGGAAACGCAGGAGAAGATCGTTGCCGGACAGGCGCAGGCAGACGGTTTGCGCGCACAGGCGGCCGCCTCGAGCGAGCAGATCGCCGCCTTGGTGGCACAGCGTGCCCAGGGTGAGGCGCGGCAGACCAAGCTGCGCTTGGATTCCCGCGAAAAGGCGGATGAGCGCGAGCGGATGGGTCAGGAGGTGGCCCGTCTGGAGGAGAAGAGTGTCGGCATCAAAAAAGAAGTTGACGACCTCTCTCGTCGTCTGTACGAAGAATACGAGCTCACCCGTATGGAAGCGGAGGCGGTGGCGAAGCCCATCGAAAACGTCACCGAGGCGAACCGCCGCGTGACCGAGCTTAAGAATAAGATCCGCGCCCTCGGCAGCGTCAACGTCGACGCGATCGAGGAGTTTAAGGAAGTCAACGAGCGCTACCAGTTCCTCAAGGTGCAGATCGAGGATGTCGAGAACACCAAAGAGGAGCTGCTCAAGCAGATCAACGACCTCACCCTGCAGATGCGTGAGGTGTTCGTTGAACGCTTTAAGCAGATCAACGAGCAGTACGGTATCGTGTTTGCCGAGCTGTTCGGCGGCGGTAAGGGCGAGTTGCGCCTGAGCGATCCCGACGATATTCTCGGCTCGGGTATTGATATGTTCATCCAGCCGCCCGGCAAGGTTATTCTTAACTTGGAAGCGCTTTCAGGCGGCGAAAAGGCACTCGCGGCAACGGCACTGCTGTTCGCTATTCTCAAGGTTACGCCCTCGCCGTTCTGCGTGCTCGACGAGGTCGAGGCGGCGCTTGACGACGTCAACGTCGACCGCTACGCGAGCTACCTGCGCCGTATGTGCAAGCGCTCGCAGTTTATTGCCATCACCCACCGTCGCGGTACGATGGAGGAGGCGGACACCCTTTATGGCGTTACGATGCAGGAGCGCGGTGTATCCAAGCTCTTGGAGCTGCGCGCAAGCGAGGTTGAGCAGAAACTCGGCTTGAAACTCGACGGCGGCGATGATAAGAAGTAAGGAGGCACCCTATGGGGCTGTTCAGTAAGATTGGTCAAGGGCTCAAAAAGACCCGCGACGCGATGATGAACTCGATGAACTCGATGTTGCGCGGGTTTACCCGTATCGACGCGGAGTTGTTCGAGGAATTGGAAGAAATTTTGGTGATGGGGGATGTCGGCACCGCCACCGCCTCGCGCATCTGTGAGCAGTTGCACCAGACGGTCAAGGAGCGCGGCATCAACGACCCGATGGCGATCCGCGAACTGTTACAGGAAACGGTCGCGAATATGCTGGAGGGTGGACAGGAGCTGACCCTCGGCACTAAACCCTCGGTTATCCTCGTCATCGGTGTCAACGGTGTCGGTAAGACCACCACCATCGGCAAGATGGCAGCGCGACTTAAAGCCGACGGCAAGAAGGTCATCCTCGGCGCGGCGGACACCTTCCGTGCCGCAGCGATCGAGCAGTTGGAAGTTTGGGCGGACCGCGCAGGTGTGGAAATCGTCAAGCACGCGCAGGGCGCTGACCCCGCCGCAGTGGTGTTTGATACCGTGTCCGCGGCGAAGGCGCGCGGTGCAGACGTGGTCATCTGCGACACCGCCGGCCGTCTGCATAATAAGAAAAATCTGATGGATGAACTCGCGAAAATCGGGCGCGTCATTGACCGTGAATTGCCTGACGCAGACAAGGAAATCATGCTCGTGGTGGACGCCACGACTGGGCAGAATGCCGTCAATCAGGCACGCGAGTTTAAGCAAGCCGCGGGCATCACGGGCATCGTGCTCACCAAGCTCGACGGCACGGCGCGCGGCGGCGTGGTGCTCGCCATCCGAGAGGATCTGCAGGTGCCGGTGAAGTTTATCGGCGTCGGCGAGGGTATCGACGATCTGCAGCCCTTCGATCCCGCCCAGTTCGCGCAGGGCCTATTTGAGGAGTGACGAGTATGAAATACATTATTGCGACACATAATGCCCATAAGCTCGCGGAGATCAGCCGCATTCTCGCTCCCCTCGGCATCGAGGCGGTGACCGACCGCGACCTCGGCATTGCATTGCCCGAGGTGGACGAAACGGGCACGACCTTTGCGGAGAACGCGTATCTCAAAGCGGCATCCGCGTGTGAATTTTCGGGGCTTCCTGCCATCGCGGATGACTCGGGACTTGCGGTGGATGCACTCGGCGGCGAGCCAGGGGTATATTCCGCGCGCTACGGCGGCGAGGGCCTTGACGACAACGATCGCAACAATCTGTTGCTCAAAAATATGGCGGATATTCCCGTCGGTCAGCGGCAGGCACAGTTTGTGTCCGCCGTGTGCTGTGTGTTCCCGAACGGAGATACCTTGCGCACCGAGGGGATCGTGCGTGGCGAGATCGGTTTCGCCGCGAAAGGGGAGAACGGCTTTGGCTACGATCCGCTGTTTTATGTCGGCGATCGTACTACCGCTGAGATGTCTGCACAGGAAAAGGACGCCATCAGCCATCGCGGTCAGGCGCTTGCCGCCTTCGCGGTGAAGTTAGAAGAATATCTTAATAAGTGAGGAAACACGATGACCAGTAAACAACGCGCATATTTGCGCTCATTATCCAATAAATTAGAGCCCATTCTGCACGCAGGCAAGGGCGGCATTTCCGACGCGATGATCCGTCAGGCGGACGATGCGCTTACTGCACGCGAGCTCATCAAGGGCAAGGCGTTGGAGACCGCGCCAGCCACCGCCCGCGAGATCGCCGAGGAGATCGCCGCGGCGGTAAACGCCGAGGTGGTGCAGGTGGTCGGACGTACCTTTGTGCTGTTCCGCCAGAAAGAAAAGGATTCGCAAATCAAACTGCCCCGATAATTGCGGTAGGGTAGAGTGAGATATCCGACCCCGCCTCAAAGCGGCGGCTTTCGGCGCTTTTTACCCTATTTGCTCTCGCAAGGCGCCAGCCTTGCTTCGCCCAAATAGAATAAAAATCTCTCAAAATCCGCTTGCTTTGAGGTCTACGATTTTGAAAAGAGGGGATTTTTGTTCTATCAAGGCATAAAACGCAGTAAACCCTTACGGGTTTACGAGTATTTTAACGAAGATAGAGCGAAAATCCCCCTTTTCAAAACGGTGTTGGGATATCTCACTCTACCCTATTATGACGGAAAGGAGAGTCGGTATGAAGAAGATGGCGCTGTTCGGCGGCACGTTCGACCCCATCCACCGTGGGCATATCTCGATGGCACTGCGCCTCGCGGATGAACTCGGTTTGGACGAGGTCGTGTTGATGCCGACTTTTGTTCCGCCGCATAAAATCAAGCATTCTATGGCGGATGCTGAGCACCGTCTCGCGATGTGCCGCGTTGCGGCGGCGCCGCACCCCTTCTTATCCGTCTCGGATATGGAGATCACCCGCGGCGGCGCGAGCTTTACCGTGGATACGCTGACGGCGCTGACGGCGCAGTATCCCGATGCTGAGTGGTATCTCGTCACAGGTGCGGATATGTTCTGTACCCTGCGCTCGTGGTACCGTTTTGACGATATCGCCAAGATGGCGACCTTGTGCACCGTGCCGCGCGACGGCACCGATGTGCAGGCACTCAAAACGTATGCCGAGGAATTGACGGCACAGGGCGTGCGGTGCTATGTCGCCGACGAGCCCGTCGAGCCGATCTCCTCGACGGAGATTCGCGATAAATTGGCGGCGGGGGAGTCGACCGACGAATGGTTGCCCGACGGTGTGGCAGACTATATTCAGGCGTACGGCTTATACACCGTGGTCGCCGACGCGCGCGATTCCGACGAGCAGTATAAAGAGATCATCCGCCGACGGCTTGGCGATTATCGCTATCATCATTCCTTGTGCGTTGCAGACGAGGCAAAGCGGCTCGCCCTCCGCTACGGTGCAGATGAAAAGAAGGCGTATACTGCAGGTCTTCTGCATGATATTATGAAGGACACCGATCGAAAGTCCCAGTTGCAAATTCTTACAGATTTTGGTATACTGTTGGACGAAGTTGAGCAGCAGGTCGATAAGCTGTGGCACGCGAAGGTGGGCGCGGCATTCCTCGAGCATATTCTGCAGGTGAAGGATCGCGCACTGCTGGATGCAGTGCGGTATCACACCACGGGTCGCGCAGGGATGTCTCTGCTCGAAAAGATCGTATTCGTGGCGGATTTCACCTCCGCCGATCGGCGGTATCCCGACGTGGATGATGTGCGGCGACTGTCCGACATCTCGCTCGAGGAGACGATGATCTACACCATCGACTACACCATCCGCGATTTGCTGGGCCGCGGTCAGTCGATTCACCCCGATACGCTTGCTGCTTATAATGAACGTATACTCGAACGACAGACGGGAGGGCAAAGGGATGAATGACAATCAGTCTTTGCGGCAGGTCAGCTTAGCCGGCGCCGCCGCAGGGAAGAAGAAACAGCCGCCGAAGAAATCGAGCGGGAAGAAAAAGCGCCTGTGGCTCATTATGATACCGATCGTGCTGGTCGTTGCGCTGGTTATTGCGTTGCTTGCGCGCGGCTGCGGCTCGGACGGCCCGACGTTGACCGCCCGCGAGGCGATACAGTATACTGTCACTCCTGATGATCTTGCCGGCAAGGTGTCTTACTTTGCACTCGGCGTGCTGGGAGATAAGTCCACCGATCAGATGGATATGGTCGCAGTGATGTGTTATGACCGTAAGGCGGATAAGATTACGGTGATGCAGATGCCCGTGGCGACCTATCTCGTTGAGGATGGCAGCTTTGCGACCGCGACACTCGGCGACGTTTGGGGCAATCCGAAGCCGATTCTCTGGTGTGACACCTGCCGCGGCAAGGTGGCGGCAGAGGCGGTCGACGGGGAAAACCACAAAATTTGCGGTTCCAAGCTGACCACCCGCAAGGGCTCGTCGTTCACCGACCTTGCCCGCGTGTTCAATACGCAGTACGGTCTGCCGATCGATAATTTCCTCGTCATTCCGCGCGACGGGCTTGTGAAGCTCATTGATGCGCTCGGCGGCGTGGATATGTCGCTCGCGGCGAAGACGTCGATTGACGGCATCGACTATGAGAAGGGCGTGCGCACCCTGCCCGGTAAGGCGGCGGTGTATTACGCGGTTGAATACAACTATAAGGGTACGCCCGCGTCGGATACCGAGCGGATGCAGCGTCAGCGTCAGCTGTTCGCGAGCCTGCTCGATCGTTTGTCCAAGAAGTCGCTCAAGGATCTGTACAATACCGATCCCGCGCTCAAGGACGTGCTATCGAACCTGATGCTCGGTGCGGACCCCATTCGTTACGACAATTCCTCGTTCGGCAAGGCGCGCTTGTTGAACGTCGGCGAGCGAAAGGCGGAGAATACCAAATCCGTCGAGACGATAGCGAAATTCCTCTATGAGATCAGCCGCATTGATCTGGAGAACATCACCTTCTGCACCCTGCCCGGCACGGCGCAGAAGCGCGGTACGGGTATGGTCTATAGCGTCAACAAGACGCAGACGATCACCTTGCTCAATGAGCATCTGAATCCCTATGATCTGACGCTCGACGACACGACGGTTGCCGTCACCGAGCTTAAAAAGAACCCAGCGGACGCGGATGCGGCGCTCACCACCCTCGATAAGGTGCTGGTAAAAGCCGAATAAGGAGACTTTATGAACGCAGAGCAAATTTTACAACAAGCGGTAGTCTCTCTGGATAAGCATAAGGGCGAGGATCTGCTCGCGCTGAAGGTGTCTGGTGTGACCTCCATCGCGGATTATTTCCTGCTCGCCACCGGCACGAGCGCGACAAACGTGCGCAGCCTGTCGGACTACGTAGAGGAAGAACTCGCCAAGCTGGGGAAGACCCCTCTGCGCAACGAGGGATACCGCGCGGGCGACTGGATCACCCTTGACTACGGCGACGTGCTGGTGCACATCTTCCGCCGTGAGACCCGCGAGTTTTACGACCTCGAACGGCTGTGGACCGATGCCGAGACGATCGACATCACCCCGTATCAATTACCGAACTAAGGAGATAGAGGACAATGGCATTTTACAATCCGGCAGAAATTGAGAAAAAATGGCAGCAATACTGGGAAGAAAAGCAGACCTTTCACACCGACGTGTGGGATTTCTCCAAACCGAAATACTACGTGTTGGATATGTTCCCGTATCCGTCGGGCGTTGGCTTGCACGCAGGCCATCCCGAGGGCTATACCGCGACCGATATTATGTCCCGTATGAAGCGTATGCAGGGCTATAACGTGCTGCACCCGATGGGGTACGACTCGTTCGGTCTGCCGGCGGAACAGTATGCCGTTTCCACAGGCAATCACCCCAACGGCTTTACGCAGGAGAATATTAAAACCTTCTCCAAACAGCTCAAGGAGCTCGGCTTCGACTACGACTGGTCCAAGATGACCGCTACCTCTGATCCCGAATTCTACAAGTGGACACAGTGGATTTTTAAGAAGCTGTGGGAGAAAGGCTATGCTAAGCGCATCGAGATGCCGGTGAACTGGTGCGAGGAACTGGGTACCGTGCTGTCCAACGATGAGGTCATCGACGGCAAATCCGAGCGCGGCGGCTTCCCCGTTGTGAAGAAGAATATGATGCAGTGGGTTATCGACCAGCCCGCCTTTGCGGAAAAGCTGCTGGAGGGTCTCGAGGAGATCGACTGGCCTGAGTCCACCAAGGAGATTCAGCGCAACTGGATTGGCAAGTCCACGGGCGTCGAGGTTGACTTTAAACTTGTCGGCGGTGGCGAGTTCTCTATCTATACTACGTGCATTGAAACCATTTACGGTATCACCTTTATGGTGCTCGCCCCCGACGGAAAGATTACGGCGAGTCTGCTGGATCGCGTCGAGAATCGCGACGAGGTACAGGCGTACATAGACGAGACGGTGAAGAAATCGGATATGGATCGCACCGATCTCAATAAGGGCAAAACCGGCTGTCCGCTCAAGGGCGTGTACGCCATCAACCCCGTCAACGGTAAGGAAGTTCCCGTGTTTATCGGTGATTTCGTACTCGCAAATTACGGCACGGGCGCGGTCATGGCGGTGCCCAGCCACGATCAGCGCGACTTTGAGTATGCGATCGTCCACGACATTCCGATGATTCAGGTCATCGAGGGTCGCGACGTGTCGGAGTGCGCGTTTGAGAAGCAGGATTATCTGGGTAAAGGCTGCAAGCTTGTCAACTCCGAGGAGTTCAGTGGCTTGACGGTGGAGGAGGCCAAGGAGGCCATCACCTGCAAGCTGGAGAAGATGGGTGTCGCCCGCAGAAAGAATAATTATCACTTCCGCGAGTGGATCTTTGCCCGTCAGCGTTACTGGGGCGAGCCCGTTCCCTGTGTTTACACCGACGGCGGCGAGACGGTGTTCCTGCCCGATGAGGAATTACCCGTTATTCTGCCCGTGTTGGAGGATTACAAAGGCCGCGGCGGTCAGGCGCCGCTGGAGAACGCCGAGGAGTGGAAGCACTACGACAAGGATGGTCTCAAAGGCCTGCGCGAGACCTCCACGATGCCCGGTTCTGCCGGCTCGTCTTGGTACTTTATGCGCTATATTGATCCCCACAACGACAAGCAGTTCTGCGATCCCAAGCTGCTCGAGCACTGGATGCCCGTTGACCTGTACGTGGGCGGTCCCGAGCATGCGGTCGGTCATCTGATGTACGCGCGTATCTGGAACCGTTTCCTGTACGACGAGGGTCTGTCTCCCGTAAAGGAGCCGTTCAAGAAGTTGGTGCACCAGGGTATGATCCTGGGCGAGAACGGCATCAAGATGGGCAAGCGCTTCCCTGAATTTGTGGTCAACCCCAGCGATATCGTGCGCGACTACGGCGCGGATACCCTGCGTCTCTATGAGATGTTTATGGGCCCGCTGGAGGTCTCCAAGCCCTGGTCGACCGCCGCTGTTGCGGGCGCGCGGAAGTTTATTAACCGTGTGTGGAACTTCTTCACCGAGCCCGCTAACATCACCGAGACGGATGATGGGCGGCTTACCAAGATCTATCACCAGACCGTCAAGAAGGTCACGAACGATTTCGATGTATTGGGCTTCAATACCGCGATTGCGCAGATGATGGTCTTTGTTAATGAGCTGTACAAGGTCGGCTCCTGTCCGCGCGAATATGCCGAGGGCTTTATCAAGATGATCTCCTGCATCACGCCGCACGTGGGCGAAGAGATCTGGCAGCAGCTCGGTCACGAGGACACCATCGCGTTTGAGTCTTGGCCGACCTACGACGAGGCGAAGTGCGTTGAAGATACCGTCGAGATCGCGCTTCAGGTCAATGGCAAGATCCGCAACCGCATCGAGGTCGCAGCGGACATTCCTGCCGCCGATGCCATCGCTGCGGCGAAGGTGGACGAGCGTGTAGCCCCCGTGTTGGAGGGTATGCAGATTATTAAGGAACTGTACGTCCCTGGTAAGCTCGTGAATATCGTAGTTAAGCCGCAGTAACGGAAATTATTAAAAATCTTTTCAAAAACCTCTTGACGAGAGGGCGAATGTTCGGTATAATAGACCGTGCATTGTTGCAAATTACCCCTGCTATTCAGCGGAGGGAGGGAATAAAGTTATGTCAGAAGTCCATGTTAAGGAAAACGAATCTCTGGACAGCGCTCTGCGCAGATGGAAAAAGTCCTGCGCCCGCTCCGGCGTTCTCGCCGAGGTGCGTAAGAGAGAGCACTATGAGAAACCTTCCGTAAAGCGTAAAAAGAAATCGGAAGCTGCGCGCAAGAGAAAATACAAATAAGCGTAGAAAAAGCGGGCAGGCTAACTGTCCGCTTTTTGTTTTGAATTTAAGGTGACGCGAGCAACCCGAATCTGCTCTTCATAAAATCTTCGACCTCAAAGCGATAAAATGTATCGCTTTGAGGCAGACCCGGATTTCTCTTATCACCTTAGGGTGGCATCTTTTGGCTACTACGTTACTCAGAAAAGGGGGCGCTTGTGTGCCGTTGTTTTACCCGACGATTTATCGTCGGCGGATCACCGATATCACCGTGAAAGACCTGCGTGCGCTGGGTGCGCAGGGGCTGCTGCTCGATATCGACAATACCCTGACCACCCATGATAACCCCGTGCTCGACGAGCGCGTGCGTGCGTGGCTGGATGAGATGCAGAAGGCGGGCTTTTTGCTCACCGTGGTATCCAATAACCGCGATGAGCGTGTGAGACCTTTTGCCGAGGCGATCGGCCTGAGTTTTCGGGCGCGCGCCGCGAAGCCCTTGCCGCGCGGCTACCGTGCAGCGGCAAGGTCAATGGGGTTGTCCCCGCGGCAGTGCGTCGCAGCGGGTGACCAGATCTTCACCGACATCCTCGGCGCGAATCTCGCGAGGATGAAATCTGTGCTGCTCGAGCCGATCGAGCTTGAGTCCCAGCAGAAATTCATTGTATTCAAGCGGCAAATTGAGCGGGTGCTGCTCGGCACCCGCCGCGCAAGACGCCGTCAAGAGGAGGATTACCGTGCGAAATGAAGCGTTGTTTGGTCCTGCAGGCAACTGCGAGGCGTTCCACGAGGCTGGCTACAAGGCGACGGTACAGATCTTCGGTTTTTTGGAGCAGTGGGGTCTGACTGCGTACGAGTACCAGTGCGGGCGCGGTGTGCGGGTCAGCGACGATTCCGCCGCGGCTATTCGCCGCAAGTCGCAGGAGCACGGCATTGCCGTGTCCCTACACGCGCCGTATTTCATCTCTCTCGCCTCCGCGGAGGAGGAGAAACGGGAAAACAGCCTTTACTACATCCTCGACAGCGCGCGTGCGGTGGATAAGATGGGCGGCGACCGCATTGTCGTGCACCCGGGCGGGCTTGGCGGACGCACCCGTGAAGAGGCAACCGCGCTCGCGACCGACACGCTTCTGCGCGCCCAACGCATGCTGGATGAGGAGCATCTCTGTCATGTGCATATTTGCCCCGAGGTCATGGGTAAAATAAACCAGCTCGGCACGCTCGACGAGGTGCTGACCTTCTGCCGCGCCGAGGAGCGCTTTTTGCCCTGCGTGGACTTCGGTCACCTCAACAGCCGCACCTTCGGCGAGACCAACAGCGAGGCGGCGTTTGCCGCGGTGCTCGACCGCATCGGGGATGCGCTCGGTGAGGAGCGCCAGCGGGCGTTCCATATACATTTTTCCAAGATTGAATATACCGCGGGCGGGGAGAAGAAGCACCTCACCTTCGCGGATACGCAGTTCGGTCCCGATCCCGCGCCGCTGATGGCGCTTCTGGCACAGCGCGGGTTTTGCCCGACGGTGATCTGCGAGTCTGCAGGCACGCAGACGGCTGATGCCGCCGCGATGCAACGGCTTTATCGTGATACGGCAGCAAAATGACCTGCAAAATTGGCACAAAAACAAAAAACCTGAAAATAGTGCTTGAAATCTGCCCGCAGATAGGGTACAATGTATAGTAGTATAAAAATGGAGGAATTAAAGATATGGTATCAGCAGGCGATTTTCGTAACGGCGTAACTTTTGAAGAAGACGGCAACGTTTTACAGGTCGTTGAGTTCCAGCACGTCAAGCCCGGTAAGGGCGCGGCATTCGTGCGTACCAAGACCAAGAACGTGATTACCGGCGCGGTGGTTGAGAAGAGCTACAACCCGACTGCCAAGTTCCCCACCGCTTATATTGAGCGTAAGGAGATGGAATTCTCCTACAACGATGAGGATCTGTACTACTTTATGGATCCCGAGACCTATGAGCTCGTGCCGATCAACTCGAGCGATCTGTCCGACAACTTCCGTTTCGTGAAGGAGAACATGGTCTGCCGCATTATGTCCTACAAGGGCAAGGTGTTCGGTGTTGAGCCGCCCAACTTTGTTGAGCTGCAGGTTACTAAGACCGACCCCGGCTTCAAGGGCGACACCGCCACCAACACCACCAAGCCCGCGACGCTGGAGACCGGCGCCGAGGTGCGCGTGCCTCTGTTCATCGACGAGGGCGAGATGATCCGCATCGATACCCGCACCGGCGAGTATATGGAGCGCGCATAATTCAATCGACTTTCAACCAAGTTTAAGGGGGTATTTTCTATGACAACGACTGAGAAGGTAGCTTATCTGAAGGGTCTGATGGAAGGCATGAAGCTGGACGAGGCCACCAACGAAGGCAAGCTGTTCGCGCTGATCGCGGAGATTCTGGACGATCTGTCCAATAACGTCGCGGATCTCGAGGACTACACCGCCGAGCTCACCGAGCAGGTGGATGCGGTCGACGAGGACCTCAACGCTCTCGAAGAGGACTTCTACGAGGAGTGGGATGAGGACGAAGACGAGTGTGGCTGCTGCTGCGATTGTGAGGACGGCGAGTATTATGATGTGACCTGCCCGAATTGCGGCGAGGAGTTTGAGGTCGACGAGGATACCCTGCTGGACGGCGGCATCGACTGCCCGAATTGCGGCGAGAATCTCGAGTTCGACTTCGACTGCGAGAACGACGAGGACGAGCAGGACGACTAATACGATTATCCCTCTGCGATCATTCCGCAGAGGGATATTTTTGTAACGAATTCGATGGAAAATGTTGACTTGACGGGCGTTATGTTGTATGATATATAAGAGTTCAATATACGGATTGTAAGACCAAGGGGGTATATCAATGTTAGTGAATATGAACGAAGTTCTACGCCCGGCAAAGGCGAACAAATACGCGGTCGGTCTGTTTAACGCGGTGAACCTGGAGCTCGCGCGCGGCATCATCAATGCTGCGGAGTCTACCCGTTCTCCCGTCATTATGGGTACGGCGGAGGTGCTGTTACCTTACGGCCCGCTTGAGGAGGTTTCCTATTACCTCATCCCGATGGCGAAGAAGGCATCCGTGCCGGTCGTGGTGCATCTTGACCACGGTCTGTCGTATGATACCTGCATTAAAGCCCTGGAGTTGGGCTTTAGTTCGATTATGTACGACTGCTCCACGGACTCCTATGAGGAGAACGTGCGCAAGGTTAAGGAGATGGCGGATATCGCCCACTCCTACGGCGCAACGATCGAAGGTGAGCTTGGCCATGTCGGCGATAACGAGGGTTCCGCTGAGGGCAGCTCGCACCTCGCCGATCCGTCCAAGTTCTTCACCGATCCCAAGCTCGCGAAAGATTTTGTAGATAAGACGGGCGTGGATGCGTTGGCGATCGCGGTCGGTAACGCGCATGGCGCGTATAAACTGCCGCCTAAGCTGGACTTCGAGCGTATTCGCACCATTGCACGCACGGTAGACGTGCCGCTGGTGTTGCACGGTGGCTCGGGACTGACCGATAACGATTTCCGTCAGGCGATCAAAGACGGTATCAGCAAGGTCAACATCTTTACTGACATCAACGTTGCTGCGGTTGAAGCGGAGTTTAAGAAGTTCTCCAGCATGGATAAGGGCCTTATCGACCTCATCCCGGCTGCGGTTGAGGCGGTCAAGCAGGAGAGCGTGAAGAAGATGAAGCTGTTCAGCAGCGACGGCAAGGCGGATCTCACCCGTGTTCCGGCAAATGGCACGGATATGGAAGCGCTGACCAGATTGGTTACCGCCGAGGTCATCAAATACCTCAAGAAATAAAATACAATAAAAACGGGCACGCGTATGTGCACAAGTCCAGTAAAAACGGACAATAGAAAAAAAGAACCCCCTATGGTAGAATTAAAGAAACTACCATAGGGGGAATTTTCATGCCAAGAAGTTACAGACATATTAAAGAATATGAAAAAGAGATATTGGAACT
>CAJGCA010000011.1 GCA_904501705.1 Clostridiaceae bacterium
GCGACGGCTGGAAAATCGCCTGCTCCCGCCCGACACGCCGTATGATCAGATCCACGGTCTGCGCAAGGAAGCGCAGGAGAAGCTCGGCCGCATCCGCCCGCGCAGCATCGGGCAGGCATCCCGCATCAGCGGCGTCAGCCCTGCAGACGTCTCGGTGCTTATCGTGTGGAGCAGCCAGAACGCGAAAGGAGTGACCGCCGAATGATCGACCGCGACCTGCTGGCGCGCTGTGCCGCGCCGTATGAGGTGGAGATCACCGATACCCTTTATCAGCAGCTGGACACCTACGCCCGCCTGCTGGTGGAATGGAATGAAAAAATGAACCTCACCGCCATCACCGACCCTGTCGGTGTCGCGGTCAAGCATTTCGCGGACAGCCTAACTGCCGCGCCGCTGTTGCCCGAGGGAAAATTCTCCCTCATTGACGTCGGCACGGGTGCGGGCTTTCCCGGTGTGCCGCTGGCGCTGCTGCGTGAGGACTGTGAGCTCACCCTGCTTGACAGTCTCAATAAGCGGCTCACGTTCCTCGACGCCGTCTGCCGCGAGGTGGGGTTGACCGCAAACCTCGTGCACGCGCGCGCCGAAGAGGGTGGGCGCAAGCCCGAATTGCGCGAGCGCTTCGACGTGGCGACTGCCCGCGCGGTCGCGGCGTTGCCGACTCTGTGCGAGTATTGCCTGCCGTTTGTCAAGGTGGGCGGGCGTTTCCTCGCACTCAAAGGCCCCGACGGCGACCGCGAGCAGGAAGCTGCTGCCCGTGCGGTGGCGACGCTCGGCGGTAAGTTCGTCGGAGCGAAAACGCTCACCCTGCCCGAAAGTCCCGAGGAGGGGGTCGAGCCGATGACCCGACGGCTGGTGGAGATCGCAAAAGTCAAGCCGACACCGCCGAAATATCCCCGCCAATCGGCGAAAATCGCCAAGCAACCCTTATAAACCTATTAAGCCCCCGCTTTTCGGTTGAAAGCGGGGGCTTGTTTGTTTTCCCGACAACGGAATGTGACGGGCTTCTTCGTTTTCGCGTGGTATGGTGATGATGGAACACGCGTGAATGTTTCACGTGAAACATAGGAGGAAGAGGTATGTTACGTAAAAAGACGGGGTATGCGACGCGCGGACAGGTGTGGATGATCCCGACGTGGGATATTCTGCCCAACCCAAACCAGCCGCGCAAGGAGTTTGCGTTGGAAAAACTGGTGGAGCTTGCGCAGAGCATTAGCGAGAACGGGGTGCTGCAGCCGCTGACGGTGTCGATGGAGACAGGCAAGCCCGTGCTGATCGCGGGGGAGCGACGGTTGCGCGCCGCCCGCATCGCGGGGCTTAGAGAGGTGCCGTGCGTTGAGGTTGAGGCGGACGCGCGGCAGCGACGGGTGCTCGCGCTGGTGGAGAATTTGCAGCGGGAGGATATGAACTGCTTTGAGACTGCCGAGGGTATCCGCGAGCTGATGGACACCTATGAGCTGACCCAGTGTGAGGCGGCGCAGCAACTCGGGTATTCCCAGTCGGCGGTGGCGAACAAGCTGCGGCTGTTACGCCTGCCGCCCGAGGAGCGGCAGCTCCTGCTTGCGGCGGGGCTGACCGAACGCCACGCGCGGGCACTCTTACGCCTCGACGTGCGTGATCTGCGCCGCCACGCGCTCGAGCGGATGATCAAAGAGAAAATGACGGTTGCACAGACCGAGCGGCTCGTCGAGGATCTGCTCGCGGGTCGGGTGCGCCGTCGCCCTGCGAAACCCTTGGTGCGGGACGTGCGGGTGTTCTTTAACACCGTTAATCACGCGCTGGATATTATGCGGCGCGGCGGCATCGCCGCCGAGAGTCAGCGGCGGGACGAGGAGGAGTATATCGAATATATCGTGCGCATCCCGCGTAAAAAAGCGGAAAAGCCTACGGTGGTATCCGATGTGGCGGCGGCACGATAAATAATAAAGCAGCCCCGTGCGAAAGCACGGGGCTGCAGCAACCTTTCTTATTTTACGGTTGTCTGGGCTTTAAAGTCCTTGTTGGTCAGGCAGACGAAGGTCTTACCGGCCGAGACGGTTAGCGGGGTCGTGCCGTCCGCCTCGTAGTAGCGAAGACCGCCTGAGGTGATCTTCCATTTGATGGAGCGGCTGGTGCCGCCACTCGCGAGAATGCCGTCGCCCGACTGCATCGTAAAGTCGTAGCGCTTCGCATCGAGCGGATCGACAAAGCGGTTATCGTACATTACAATGACGTTGCTCACCTCGATCGTTCCGCCGGTGTAGGTGGTGTGCAAGGGGGAGGAGAGGGAGTTGCGGTGCTTTTGATACAGCCCGCTCTCGGCGTTGTAGGTGAACGCCATCTGATAGTTGCCCGAGATCTTGACGTCGACGGTGGTCGCAGGCAGGGTACCCGCCTTTTCGCCGAATTGATAGGGGCCGGTGTAGGTGGTAGCGGTGCTGTGCCCACGCTGCTTGATCTCGTTTAATACCTTGGCTTTGGTGAAAACCTTGCGGTTCCAGGAATAGTTCTGGCTGTTTTTGAGTATGGGACTGGTCTGTTCCGCGTTGCGCACGTCATCGACGCCAAGCTGCTGGATGGTGGCAAGGCCGGAGGTCGAGCCGCCGATGTGACAATAGATCATATCCATCGCGTACGCGAATTTTGCAAAATGCGGACGCGCGCTGCGCACCGGCCCGATCTCGTCGGGGATGCGGTCAATGGAGGAAAACACCGCCAGAATGCGGGGGATGCCGCCCTCGGTCTCGGACTCGAAGTAAAAATCCGCATCCTCGAGATTGAGCTGGATGTGGCGGCTGTCCTCGTCAGTAACGACGTAGCCGATGTAGCGATCGTTCTTGGTAAACAGATCGTATTTTCCCGTGAGGGTGTTGAGGTCGCCCTTCGGGGGCGGCGCGGTGGTCGTGGTGGTGGTCGTCGTCGGCGCGGAGGAGCTCAGCTCGGGGTCGGCGTTGTTGCCGCCGCAGGCGACGAGCGTCAGTAGCAGCACGGCGGTGAGCACCGCGGCGGTCAAACGGAATAAACGGGCGTTTTTCATACTATCCTACCTCATTTCACATCTCGTGCAGAGAACTTATCTGTTAGTATAGCACGCGGGGAGCGAAATTGCAACCGCTTGGCAGACTTTCCCTTTGTATATCTTGACAAAATTCGCGGAAAAGTGTAAACTTTCAAATGCGCGGCGATAGCCGTGCGGATATGCGCCCGTAGCTCAGTAGGATAGAGCGTTCGCCTCCTAAGCGAAAGGCCGTTGGTTCGATTCCAATCGGGCGTGCCAAAACCGTCTTGAAAAAGGCGGTTTTTGTTTTGCCAAAACGCGCATATACAGAGGGCGGGCTTTTTCTTGCCATTCACTCGTCTTTCTGTTATAATAGCGGCAATAAGAGAGAATTCATCAAACTGAGGGATGTTATGAAAAACACGGTGAAAAAACTACAACTGACTGCGCCGGCGGTCGGGTTCGGCGCGGTCACGGGCACGGTTACCGCGTTGGTCGTCGTGGTATATAAATGGTGTGCGAAACTCTCGATCACAGTTGCGGAACACGGGTATCATTGGCTGCGCGAGCATTGGTGGGCGGTACCGCTCGTCATAGGTGCGCTCGGCGGTGTGGCGCTGTTGCTCTCAAAGGTCTATCGCCGCGAGCCGAATCTGCGCGGCGGTGGTATCCCAACAGCTATCGGCATCTTGCGCGGACAGATTCCGTTTCGGTGGTTCGTGACGCTAATCGGGACATTCGGCTTGTCGCTGCTGTCCTTTCTCATCGGTGTGCCGCTCGGTAACGAGGGTCCCAGCGTGCAGATCGGCACCGCTGTCGGGCGGGGGAGTGTTTCGTTTTCTAAAAAGCACGCGGCGTGGGATCGCTATGCGATGACCGGCGGCGCGTGTGCGGGCTTTGCGGTGGCGACGGGCGCGCCGATCTCGGGAGTGCTGTTCGCGGTCGAAGAGGCGCACCGCCGCGTGTCGCCCACCATCTTTGTTGCCGCCTGCTCCTCGGTGCTGTGCGCGGGGCTGACGAATGCGGCGATCTCGCCGCTCGTCGGGGTGAGCACCGCGCTGTTCCCTGCGCTGTCACTCGTGACGCTGTCGGTGCGCGAGGCGTGGCTGCCGCTGGCGGTCGGCGCGGCGGTCGGGCTGTTTGCGGTGGCGTTTTTGCAGTATTATCGGCTGCTCAGCCGCTTTTTCCATAAGACGCTCGCGTCGGTCAAATCCGTGTGGAAGATCTGGTTTGTGCTTGCGGCGACGGTGGCGGTGGGGCTTTTCACCTTCTTGGGTGCTTCCACGGGCCACGAGCTGATCTTGTCGCTGCTCGGCGGCGGTACGGCGCTGTGGCTGCTTGCGGCACTGCTCGTGGTGCGCGTGAACCTGACCTTGTGCGCGAATGTCAACCATATCACAGGCGGCATCTTCCTGCCGCTGCTGGCGATCGGCGCACTGTTTTCGGCGCTGCTCGGCGAGGGCGCGGCGCTGCTGCCTGCCCTCGGACGGGAATATTATCTCGTCGTGCTGATGCTTGGTATCACCGCTTGTGTCGCGGGGATGATGCGCATGCCGCTCACCGCGATCGTATTCGCGGTTGAGGCGCTGTCGGGGTATCATAACATTCTTTACGTCATCCTCGCCGCGGCGACGGCGTTTATCATCACCGAGCTGTTCGGGGTGGAATCCATTAACGACCGTGTTCTGGAGCACCGCGTCGCGTCGCTGAACAAGAACGCCGCCCATCGGCTGATCGACACCAAGGTGAAGGTGCAGGCGGGCTCGTTCGCCGTCGGGCGAGCGGTGCGTGACATCTTCTGGCCGAACGGGCTGTTCGTGCTGTCTGTGCGCTCGGCGGGGGAGAAACGCGACAGCGGACTTCACGCGGGGGACGTTCTGCACGTGCGGTACACGACCGACGGCAGCGCCGCGGCGCGGGAGGCGCTCACGGCGGTGGTCGGCGAGCAGGAATATGAGGAAAAAGAGGCGGCCGACGAATAAGTCGGCCGCCTTTTCGGCAAATATCGGCATACGACTTGACAAAGTCCGTAAAGTATGGTATTTTCCTACTATAAATAGGAAGATAGAGGTGCTGGACATCATCAGTAACCGTCGAAGCCGCGTCACGCGGTCGCTCGGGGCGAGCGGACGGCGAAAGGGATGACAGCCGAGATGCGCGGCGTCCCGTCCGCGCGTCGGTGCTCGGTGAGAATACGCCGCGCACTGTCACGGATGTGGAGCGCTATCGAGTGTCGTTGTGAGACCGTCGGCGTTTTGCGCCATGCGGTCTTTTTGTTTAGTCAAGGGTCTAAAAAAGAAAAGGAGGATTTCCCCATGCGTAAAACAAATTGGAAACGATGGCTGCTGGCGGGACTGGTGTGCGCGTTGCTCACCTTCTCGATGACCTTCATCGCGCTCGGAGAGGGCGATGCGGCTGCGGCTGCCGAAACCACCTTTGTCGTGGATGAGACCGAGTACGATCTCACCGACGGCGACTCCGCCATGGAGTATGTAGGCGCCTATGCCGACAACATCAATGCCGACGCGAGCTTCCACGACCATCTGGACACCGCGCTCGCGAAGGTGCGCGAGTCCATCCCCGCCTATGCGTCCATCTGGGCGCTGCTGCCGCCGATCATCGCGATCGTGCTGGCGCTGATCACCAAAGAGGTGTATTCCTCGCTGTTCATCGGCATTCTCGCGGGCGGTGTGATCTATTCGAACTTTAACTTCGAGGGCACCGTCGTGCACACCTTTAGCGACGGCTTTATCGCCAGCGTTGCGGATGCGTATAACATCGGCATCCTGATCTTCCTCGTGCTGCTCGGCGCGCTGGTCGCGATGATGAACAAGGCGGGCGGCTCGCAGGCATTCGGTCGCTGGACTGCCAAGCACATCAAGTCCCGCGTGGGCGCTCAGCTGATGACCATTCTGCTCGGTGTGATGATCTTCATCGACGACTATTTCAACTGCCTCACCGTCGGCTCGGTGATGCGCCCCGTGACCGACAAGCACAACATCTCCCGTGCGAAGCTGTCCTACCTCATCGACGCGACCGCAGCACCCGTGTGCATCATCGCTCCGATCTCCTCGTGGGCGGCGGCTGTCGCAGGCTTCGCGAAGGGCTCGGGCGCGCAGGATGGTATGTCGCTGTTCATCAGCGCCATCCCCTTCAACTTCTACGCGCTGCTCACCATCGCGATGATGATCTTCCTCGCGGTGTCCAAGTTTGACTACGGTCCGATGAAGAAGCATGAGGACAACGCGAAGAACGGCGATCTGTTCACCACCGGCATCGAGGAGCAGGTTGAGCAGCTCACCGCCAACGAGCGCGGCCGCGTGTGCGACCTTGTCGTGCCGGTCATCGTGCTCATCATCACCTGCGTCATCGGTATGATCTATTCCGGCGGCTTATTCACCGTCGATTCCGGCGCGTATCTGGACTTCATCACCGCGTTCTCGCAGAGTGATGCGTCGGTTGGTCTGGTGTACGGCTCGTTCGCTGCGATCATCTTTGCGGTGATCTTCTACCTGTGCCGCCGCGTGCTCAGCTTCAAGTCGCTGATGGAATCCATCCCCGAGGGCTTCAAGGCGATGGTCCCCGCGATCCTGATCCTCTGCTGTGCGTGGACGCTTAAGACCATGACCGACAGCCTGGGCGCGAAGATCTTCATCTCTCAGCTCATCGAGGGCTCTGCCGCTTCGCTGCAGGCGTTCCTGCCCGCGATCATCTTCCTGATCGCCGTTGGTCTGTCCTTCGCGACGGGTACCTCTTGGGGTACGTTCGGTATCCTCATCCCGATCGTGCTCAGCGTGTTTGGCTCCGAGAGCGGTACCATCACCATCGTGGCGATCTCCGCGTGTATGGCGGGCGCCGTGTGCGGCGACCACTGCTCGCCCATCTCCGACACCACCATTATGGCGTCGGCGGGCGGTCAGTGTAACCACCTCAACCACGTATCCACCCAGTTGCCCTACGCGCTGACCGTCGCGGGCGTGTCCTTCGTCAGTTACATCATCGCGGGCTTTGTCCCCGTGTGGTACATCTCCCTGCCGATCTCCCTTGTGCTGATGCTCGCGACGCTGTTTATCCTGCGTGCGACCCTCGACAAAAAGCAGGCGGCGTAAACGCCCACATAGCATAAACAAAGCCACGGCATCCCAAACGGGGTGCCGTGGCTGTTTTTTGCGCTATTGTTTCACGTGAAACAAAAAATAATGGGTTTACAGCGCCGAAAAACTGTGTTAAACTGTATTTATTGATATTCCTTTTATAAATGAGGGTGTAAAATGGCAAAAATACTGGCTGTGGTAACACAAAAAGGCGGCGTGGGCAAGACCACGACCGCGGTGAATATCGCCTCGGTGATGGGGGAGATGGGCAAAAAGGTGCTGCTCGTCGATATCGACCCGCAGGGCAATGCGACCAGCGGTGTCGGACTGGACAAGCGTAAGGTGAAGCTGTCCACCTACGACCTGCTCGCGGGGGCGGACGGCATCGACGGCGCGGCGGTCAAGACCGCCTTCGCGGGGCTGTCGATCGTCCCGTCGAGTATGTCGCTCGCGGGCGCGGAGATCGAGATGGTGGATATGCCGCATCGCGAGAGCCGCCTTAAGGCCGCGCTCGCACCGTTTCGCGAGCAGTATGACTACATACTCATCGACTGCCCGCCTGCGCTGGGGCTGCTGACGCTCAACGCCCTCGTAGCGGCGGACACCGTGCTGCTGCCCGTTCAGCCCGAGTTTTACGCGCTGGAGGGCCTTTCGCAACTTATCGCCACCGTGCGGCAGGTCAAGCGCGTGTACAATCCCACCCTCGAGCTGGAGGGCGTGGTGTTTACGATGTACGACGGACGCACCAACCTCACCCAGCAGGTGGTCGCGGAAGTGAAGAAGTTCTTCCCCCGCAAGGTGTATGCGAACGTCATCCCGCGTAGCGTGCGCTTGGCGGAGGCGCCCGGCTTTGGTCGCCCCATCAACTACTACGACAAGGCGTCCAAGGGCGCGAAGGCGTACCGCGCGCTGACCGAGGAGATTTTAGAGAGGCAGATTTAAGGAGGGAACCGTTATGGCACTAAAAATTGGCGGTCTCGGCAAGGGACTGGATATGTTACTTTCGGAAAATTCGCTGGAGGACGGTGCGCGCACCGTGACGCTGCCCATTGAGGAGATCATCCCAAACCGCGACCAGCCGCGTAAGCAGTTTGACGACGAGGCGCTCGCGGATCTGTCCGCGTCGATCGCGCAGCACGGCGTGCTGCAGCCGCTGCTCGTGCGCCCTATGCCCGACGGCAGCTATCAGCTCGTCGCGGGCGAGCGCCGCTGGCGCGCATCGCGTATGGCGGGGCTGACGGAGGTGCCCGTCGTCGTGCGGGATATGAACGAGCAGGAGGCCGCGGAGCTCGCGCTCATCGAAAACCTGCAGCGCGAGGATTTAAACCCGATGGAAGAAGCACTCGGCTACCGCACGCTGATGGATACCTATGGAATGACGCAGGAGCAGGCGGCGCAGGTGGTCAACAAATCCCGCCCCGCGGTCGCGAACGCCCTGCGCCTGCTGCAGCTGCCGCAGGCGGTGATGGATCTGGTCGCGGCCGGCGACTTGTCCGCGGGTCACGCCCGTACGGTTCTTGCGTTTGAGAATGAGGGTGCTCGCATCGCCGCCGCGGAGGCCGCTGTTGCGAAGGGGTTGTCGGTGCGCGAGCTTGAGCGTATGGCGAAATCCGCCAAGCGCGAGCCGAAGGCGCCGAAAGCACCCGCCCACCGCGACAGCTTCTACGACGAGGTCGCGCTCGCACTGCGCGAGTCGCTTGGTCGTCAGGTGAAGGTCACCGTCGGCGCGAAGGGCGGCACCCTGCAGATCGAGTTCTTCGATGAGGACGATCTCAAAGCCCTCGCGAACAAACTGAGCGAAGAATAATTACATGCGGTATATTCTGTCGTAAATTATACAAAGAGGTTATATTATGGCAAAGGTTCCCGAACAATATACGATGCCGATCGAGGTAGCGAGCTACGATGTCGGGCCGGACAACCGCTTGCGGCTGTCCGGCGTCCTGCGTTATCAGCAGGAGGCGGGCGAGCGACACCTGATTCCCGCGGAGATGGGCTGGAACGCGCTCATCGAGCGTGGTATCGCGTTTGTCGCCTCGCGCTGGCACGTGCATATCCTGCGCCTGCCCGAAATGAACGAACGGGTGACACTCACCACCTGGCACCGCGAGCATCGCGGTGCGCGCTTTCTGCGCTGCTATGAGTGGCGGGACGCGCAGGGCGAATTACTGTTGTGCGGCGTGATGCAGTTTGCGCTGGTGTCGACGGTCGATCATCACCTGCTGCGTGGGGATGAGTTCGACCCCGAGGGGACGTTGCCGTCTTGCGCGCAGAGCGTGGACTGCGCCGATCCCGCGCGATACAAGCTCCCTCAGTTGACTGCGGTGCGAGAATATCCCGTCGGCTGGTCGGACACCGACATCAACACCCATATGAATAACACCCGCTACGCCGATCTCGCGTGCGACGCGCTCGCGGACAAGCTCGCGGGGCACCGCATCGTTGACGTGCAGATGCACTTTGCTGGGGAGACCCGCCTCGGCGACACCGTGACGCTGTCGATCGGCGAGGCGGATGCCGCCTACGTGCAGGGGAGCACCCCGCGTGGTGCGGCGTTTTCCGCCCGCGTCGAGCTGGTGAGCGACGATGGAATTTGACGAGGCACTCGCGCTTGTGCGCGAGGGTGGGGTTCGCCCCGGCGGCATCGGCATCCTCAGCGAAAAGACGCTGCACGCGACGCTCAAGCTGTGGCTGGACGATGATCCCGCGCACCACGAGGTGCCGCTGCCGCAGGGCAGCGTCGCGGATATCTTCGACGGCGAGCGGGTGACCGAGATTCAGACCGCCAATTTTTCCGGCTTTCGCAAAAAGCTCGAGAAACTGCTTGACGCCTACCCCGTCACGGTGGTACACCCGCTCGTGCGGGTGAAATGGGTGAGCTGGATCGACCCCGAAACGGGGGAGATCGAAAAGCCCCGCCGCTCGGGACGCCGCGGAAGCTTCACCGACGCGGGCAAACAGCTTATTTACGTTTTGCCGCTGCTCGGGCATCGCAATCTCACGATAAAGCTTGTGATGCTTGACGTGGAGGAGCAACGCCTGCTCGATGGGTGGGGCAACGGCGGCAAGCGCGGTTCTCACCGCGCGGAGCGTCTGCCGCTCGCGCTCGGCGAGACGGTCACGCTGAAAGACTTCACCGATTACGCGGCATTATTGCCGTCCGACCTGCCGATGCCGTTTACCGCGGCCGAGTTCGGCAAGGCTGCCCGCCTGCAGGGGAGAAACCTGCAGGGCACACTTAAGATACTGCTGTCCGTTGGCGTTCTTCGCCGTGAAAAAGATGGGCAGAAATATCAATATTATCGCGTGTAATTCACGCCGTCAGTTCGAAACCATCCTGACGTAAAAGAAAACTAAGGAGAGATACAACATGAAAAACGCAAACACCATCCGCACACTCACCACCGCCGCGTTGATCGCCGCGATGTACACGGTGCTTACCGTGTGTTTGGCGCCGCTGTCCTACGGGCTGGTGCAATGCCGCCTGTCGGAGGCATTGACCATCCTCGCGGCGTTCACCCCCGCGGCGATTCCCGGGCTGACCGTCGGGTGTGTGGTGTCCAATCTGATCGGGCTGAGCAACGGCGCCAACATCGTGGGCGCGCTGGACGTGCTGCTCGGTCCGCTCGCGACGGGTATCGCGGCGTGGCTGACGTGGCTGATGCGTGATCGCCGCGTCGGCGGTCTGCCGCTGTGGTCGACCCTGCCGCCCGTGGTGCTCAACGCGCTTATCGTCGGCTCGGAACTCGCATTTGTGGCGCCGCAGTTTACCGTCGAGGTGTGGTTCATTCAAATGGGCCTCGTCGCGGCGGGACAGCTCGTCGCCTGTGTCGGCGGTGGCTTGCTGGTCGCTCGCGGCCTGCAGGTCAGCGGACTGGATAAACGGCTATAATCTGATTACTGTCTGTATAATTCATACTAAATTATACAAAAGAGGTAGCATATGAACGCTTTTTGGAAACATTATGGGCGGGTCGCTCTGCTGATGGCGGGGATACTCGCGCTGTCGGTGGTTATCACCGCGTTCACGGGGACGGTGGGTCTGCCGCGCCGCGGACAGACGGTGGTTACCACCACCTACCCGCTGTACGTTGCGGTGCAGTCGATCCTCGGCGACAGCGACGGCGTCGCGGTGGAGAATCTCACCGGCTCGGCGGCGGGTTGTCTGCACGACTATCAGTTGTCGCCCGCCAACCGCATTACGCTGGAGAACGCATCGCTGGTGGTGCTCAGCGGCGGCGGTGCGGAGAGCTTTCTCGAGGATACGCTCGCGGCACTGCCCGATCTGCCGACGGTGGATACCTCGGCGGGGGTGGAACTGCTTGAGAGCTGTCACGACCACGAGCATCCCCACGGCGGCGAGACGGCCGACGGGGAGCACGCCCATGCGGTGAACGAGCATCTGTGGGTGAGTCCCACCCGCTATGCCGCGCAGGTGGCGGCGGTGGTGAAGGCACTGTGTGCGCTCGATCCCGACAACGCCGCCGACTACACCGCGAACGGCGAAAACTACCGTCAGCGGGTGCTGGCGGTCGGCGCGCGTCTGCGCGCCGCGGCGGATAAACTGCCGAGCAAGACCTGCATCATCTTTCACGATTCGCTCGCGTATCTCGCGGATGAGTTAGGGCTGACGGTCGCCGCGTCTCTGCATGTCGGGGAGGAGTCGGGGTTATCCGCCGCCGACCTCGCCGCTGCACAGCGAGCGGCGCAGGACAACCCGAACGTTCTGCTTCTGTACGACAGCCAGTATACCATCCGCTATCCCGCGATCGACGCGCTCGTGCCCGCCGCCCACGTGTTGACGGTGGATACCGCCGTCGTCGGGCACGGAAATGCGTGCGATTGGCTGGATGCGATGGCGGCTAATGCCAAACTAATTGAAAACATCACGGAGGGAGCACTATGAGCGGCTGCGGTCTGCACTGCCTGAAGATCAACAACATCACCGTGCGGGTCGGCGACACCGAGCCCGTGCACGACGTGAGCCTGCACGCGCATTGTGGCGAGATTACCGCGATCATCGGGCGTAACGGTGCGGGCAAGAGCACGCTCTTCAAGGCGATCCTCGGGGAGCTACCTCATAAGGGAGAGGTCATCTTCACGGGTCACGGCGGCACGCCGACCAAGGTACGCCCGCGCATCGGCTACGTTCCGCAGAGTCTTAACATCGATGACGGCTCGCCCGCGACGGTGCTGGACATGGCGTTGACCTATTCCTCCCGACGTCCCGTGTTTCTGCCTGTGCCGAAACGTCTGCGCCGCGAAATCGAGGCGCATTTTGCTCGCTTCTCGGCGGACGGCTTGTTGGATAAGCCCGTCGGGCGGCTGTCGGGCGGCGAGCTGCAGCGGGTGCTGCTCGCGCTCGCGACACGTCCGCATCCCGATATGCTGCTGCTCGATGAGCCGGTGTCGGGCGTGGACCGCGCGGGACTCGACGAGTTCTACGCGCTGCTAGAGCAACTTAGGCAGGACGATATGGTCATCCTGCTCATCTCGCACGATCTCGGATACGTTCGCCGCCATGCTGATCGCGTGGTGCTGCTTGATCGCGCGGTCCTCGCCTCGGGTGCGCCTGAGGCGGTGTTTGCCTCGTCCGCCTTCCGCCAGGCTTTTCCGACGGGAGGTGAGGGCTGATGGAGATGTTGTTCTCGTGGTGGCAGTACGATTTTATGCGCACCGCGCTGTGGGCGATTCTGCTGCTCGTGCCGCTGCTCGCCACCCTCGGCACCCTCGTGGTGAATAACGGGATGTCCTTCTTCTCCGACGCCCTCGGACACTCCGCGCTAACGGGCGTTGCGCTCGGCGTTCTGCTCGGGGTGAGCGATCAGTCGATCGTGATGGTCGCGTTCGCGGTGGTGTTTGCACTGCTGATGAACCGCATCCGCCATTCCCATATCGCGTCTACCGACACCGTCATTGGCGTGTTCTCCGCCGTTGGTGTCGCGCTGGGCCTCGCGCTGCTTTCCCGCGGCGGCAACTTCGCGGGCTATCAGAGCCTGCTCATCGGCGACATCCTCAGCATCACCTCGCGCGAGTTATGGGTGCTGGGTGGCGCGCTGATCGTTACGGTGGTGGTGTGGCTTTGCTGCTTTAACGGTTTCCACGCGGTGAGCATCAGTCCTGCGGTCGCCCGCAGCAAGGGCGTGCGCGTCGGTCTGCTTGACAACCTGTTTGTCGTGCTGGTCGCGGTGGTGGTGATGCTCGCCATCCGCTGGGTGGGCTTGCTGCTCATCAACGCGATGCTCATCCTGCCCGCCGCCGCGGCGCGCAATGTTTCGCGCAGTATGCGCAGCTATCACTTGTTATCGCTGGTCTTTGGCTTGTTCGCGGGCGTGCTGGGGCTTTTGCTGTCCTATTATAATGCGGTCGCCACAGGTCCGATGATTATTCTGGTACAGGCGGCGCTGTTCTTCGGCACGTTTGCGATGCGAAAGAAATAAAAGCATAAAGAGATCCCCTCGTAGCCGAGGGGATCTCTTTATGTATAATACATTTACATATATACCGCTCGTTTACTCTGCAATATCCTTAATATAGCAGCGACGGCGCTTGTGCTGTTCCTTGTCGAACAGCTTCCACTGGGCGAGTATCTTCTCGTTGGTCTCCAGCATCGGGCCGGTTTCCGCATAGCGGATGCCCATCTTGCGCGCGCCCTTCATCATCTCGTCGAGGATGATGGCGTTGAGCCCCGCACCTTGCAGATCGGGGCGTACTGCGATGAGGAACAGATCAACGGTATCGTTTTTCATCAGCGCGCGGAGCACGCTGATCCACCCGAAGGGAAGGAATCGACCGCGCGATTTTTGCATTGCCGCCGCCATTGAGGGGGCGCACACGCCGAGCGCGACCAGCTCGCCTTGCTCATCCTTGACAAAGCAGGTGGTCTTGGGGGAGAGCAGCGGCAGGAATTTGCCCGAATACTTCTTCACCTGTCGGTCAGATAGCTCAACCGCGCTGTACAGCGGCGCGTACGCCTTGTTGACCAGCTCAAACGCCTTGGGAACGATCGGGATGTAGTCGAGGTGAGTGCGCACCTTGATGACCTCGAGCTTGTGACGGCGCTTAACGTGCTCGGCGATGCGATGTAGCTTCTTCGCAATATCGCTGTCGGGTGCGGGCGCATGCAATTTGTACTCGATCCAGTCGGTGTCCTTGCGGTAGCCGAGACGCGCGAGGTGATCGTTGTAGTAGGGATGGTTGTAGTAGGTGATGAACATGCTGCGGCGGTCGAAGCCGTCGACGAGCATCCCCTCGCGGTCCATATCGCACCAGCCGAGCGGGCCGTGCACCTGCGTGCAGCCCTTTTCGGCCGCCCACGCCTCCACCGTCGCGAACAGCGCGTCGGACACGGCGGGGTCGTCGATAAAGTCCACCTGTGTGAAGCGCATACGGTTGGTGTCCCAGGTGGCGTTGGATTTGTGGCTGAGGATGGCACCGATGCGTCCGACGATCTCGCCGTCGCGCTCCGCGATCCAGCAGCGGGACTCGCAATATTCAAAGGCGGGATTTTTCTTCGGGTCCCAGTCTTCGAGGTCGTCCCCGTACATTGCGGGAACAAAATAGGGGGAATCCTTGTATAACTGATTGGGGTAGTCGACGAAACGGCGCAGATCGCGCTTGGTGGTCACCTCGCGCACGGTCACGGTCGCCGTCGTCGGGCGGGTCGCTTGTGCTGTAGGCATAGTTTACACTCCCTCTCTATGATCGCCTTAGTGGCCGCAAAGACAATCAACAAGGAGTATTTTACTCTTTTTTCGTTGATTTGTCAATGTTTCGTGGAGCGTCCATCGCGGTAAAGCCGCTGCCGAGCACCTCGTCGGCGGTGAGCAGCAGGATAAAGGCGTCGGGATCGGTGGCGGAAATGATCTGTTTGAGTGTGTAGAGCTCGGTGCGGCGCACGGCACAGAGAAGGACCTGCTGCGGCGTGCCCGTAAACCCGCCGTTCGCGGTGAGCAGGGTGACGCCGCGCGACAGCTCGTCGAGGATGCGGCGGGTGATCGTGGCGTGGTGACGGCTGATGATGAGCACGGTTTTTCCCCGCCGCCCGCCGTAGACGAGGCGGTCGGTAAGCAGGCTTGCAACGTAGACGAGGATAATGGCGTAGAGCGGGCTTTCCATTTGGCGGTAGACGAGCGCCGACAGAGCGATCACCCCGCCGTCGAGCAGCAGGATGAGCTTGCCGATCGGGATGTGCGGCCAGCGCCGCTCGAGCAGCCGCGCGACCACCTCGGCGCCGCCCGTTGTCGCGCCGCGCGAGAGGATGAGCCCAAGCCCCAACCCCGTCAGCACACCGCCGAACACCGCCGCGAGCAGGCGGTCCCCCGAAAAGGGCGGCGCGTACCGTGCAATGGTGTCCATCACGAGCGAGGAGAGCGCTAGCCCGAGTAGAGTGCGGGCGGCGAACCCTCGCCCGAGCCGCCACCACGCGATGAGGATGAGAGGGATATTCACCGCGACGGTGAGCGCACCGATCGGCACATCCCACAGGTAATTGGCGAGGGTAGCGAGTCCTGTCACGCCGCCGGGGGCGATGTCGTTCGGCGCGGAGAACAGCGACACCGATAGACCAAAGCATCCACTGCCCGCTGCAATAATTACCACGTCCGCCGCCGCGCGGCGCAAAAGCTTTGTCGGTTTCATGGACACACTCCTTTTTTACAGTGTGCCCGAACGCGGTGAAAAAATCCGCAAAAAACGCGCCCTCTCAGCGAGAGGGCGCGTTTGCGTAAAAGCGTTATTTTCCGATAAAGCCGTCGAGCTTGTTGACGAGGGTGGCGTTGCGGGTGGCGGAGATGTTGTTGAGCACCAGTACGTCCTGCACGCCGTTGTTCTTCACAAAGGCGGTGAAATCCTCGGAGAAATAGCGGAAATCGAGCACGTACACCTTGTGATAGATGGTGGAGAGGTAGGGGGCGAGGGCGTTTCCGTAGGATTCCTTGATCAGCACGACCGACGAGCCGTCGGTGATATCCTCGTTGGTGATGCAGGAGTAGGCATTATCGCCGCCGATGAAGGTGCTGTATTTGTAGCGGGGGTTCCAGCCCGTGACGTCGGTGATGACGGGATACGCGGCGGCCGAGGCAACGGTCTTGCCGCGCACCATCGAGATGTTCCCCTGCGGCTTGTAGGCGTAGACGGTGTCGCCGCCCAGCTTTAGTCCCGCGTTTTGCGTCTGTGAGTAGAACGAGCCGAGGAAGCCGCCGAACGCCAGCTCCTCAAAGTCGGCGAGCGGGGGCGGGGTCTTACCCGTGAGCCGCGCGAATTCCGCAAAGGCGTAGTACGCGCCGCGCGCCGTCCAGTGGTGGTCGGTGTGGAAATAGAGGTATTCGTTTCGGTGGGCAAGCAGAGCGTCGCGCACCTCGACGGGGGTTACCTTGTCCGACAGCGAGCCGACCATATACGCGATCGCCTTGCTCTGATCGGAGGAGTTGGTGGGACGGGCATCGGGTTCGAGCATCACGTCGATGGAGGTCGGCACGATCATTGAGTAGACGTTCGCGCCCTCGAGCTTGGCGCCCGCGCGGTTGAGGATGCCGATATACTGATCGGCGGTCGAGCGCACGAAGTTATAGTACTCATACGCGGTATCGCCCTTGACGATGATCGCGCCGAGGCTCTGGTTCTGTTGCAGCACGGCGGGGTCGACGGTGGTGGTCGTGGTCTCGCCGCTTGCCGTCCCGCTTGTGGTGGTCGTGACGGTGGTCGTGGTCGTGGTGGTGACGGTCGTGGTGGTGACGGTCGTGGTGGTGGTCGAGGTCGGGCGGGTCGGTGCGTCGGGGATCTCGTCACCCTCCTGCACCGTGCCGTGGATGGTTTCGCCCTGCAGTCCGAAGCAGCCGCGAATACCGCTGCTCATCTGCACGAAGGTCTCGCGGGCGGGAAAGGTGTCGGAAAACCACAGTGAGATATCGTCAAAATAGCTGCCGCTTGCGAGTGCCTCCCACGAGAAAGCGGGGAACTTCGCAAGATCTCGCTGCTCGAAGGCTGATTCGGTCGGACGCAGCGGGATGATCCATACGATCACCGCCGCGATGGCAACCAGCGCCACCGACACGAGCACCCGCGCCGGGTGCAGCCACGCGGTGCGGGGGCGTTTTTTGGTCTCTGCGAGCAGAGTGGAAGAGATTTTCATCGTGTTGCACCCCTTTCATCAGAATTGGAAATACAAGAACGGGTTGTAGCTGTTGCCGACGAGCATCACGGTGGACACAAACAGCAGCACAAGCGGCCATACGAGTTGCGCGACCGAATAGGACACCGCCGCGACGCGATTACGCTTGCCGAGCTGTGCCCAGCCGCGGCTGAGTATGGCGAATAGCGGGGTAGTGCACACCATTGCCACGGGTAGGAAGAAGGCGTGGTTTTTGATGAGGGTGGCCGCTTCAAAGCTCGACCAACCGCCGTTGCCTGCGCCGAACATCCCGCGCAAAACGGCGCCGATAACCTCCATATCCTGGAAGCGGAACAGCACCCAGCCGAAATACACCACAATGAGCGCGTACAGCATGCCGACGGCGGGCACTTTTTTCAGCGCCTTGCCGAGGACGAGGGTTTCCGCCGCGAGGAACACGAAGAACCACAGCCCCCACAGCACGAAATTCCAGCTCGCGCCGTGCCAGAGACCCGTCAGCGCCCACACGACCAGCATGTTGAGCAGCGTGCGCCCCGTCGAGCAGCGGCTGCCGCCGAGCGGTATGTACACGTAGTCGCGGAAGAAGGTGGACAGCGACATGTGCCACCGCCGCCAGAATTCTTTGATCGAGCGGGCAATGTAGGGGTAGTTAAAGTTCTCGAGATAATGGAAGCCGACCATCCGTCCCATACCGATGGCCATATCGGAATAGGCGGAGAAGTCGAAATAGATCTGCAGCATATACGCAAGCATACTCACCCACAGCGCGGCCGCGGGTGCCGCCTCGACCGAGGCGAGGGTGATGCTGCCGTCACCGCCCGCGATGAGGGTGTCGGCGAGGTTGCCGCAGGTGTTGGCGATGATGACCTTCTTACCGAGGCCGACGCAGAAGCGGCGCACGCCCTCGCTGACATCCGCCCAGTCAACGCGGCGTGCGGTCAGCTCATTCTCCACATCGGCGTAGCGCACGATGGGTCCCGCGATGCACTGGTGGAACAGCGACGCGTACAGCAGTATCGTGGTAAACTTCCGCTGGGCGAGCACCTCGCCGCGGTAGACATCGATGACATAGGTGAGCAGCTGGAAGGTGTAGAAGGAGATGCCGATGGGCAGCGCGATCGCGGTGATGGGGGAATCCGCGCCGAAGATGGCGGCGATGTTGTCCGCCGCGAAGTTCAAGTATTTGAATACCCCGAGGATGCCGAGGTTGACCACGCAGGCGAGGACGAGCCACAGCTTGCGGTGTCCTTTGGGCATCTGCAGGGCGAACAGCCAGTCAAAGAACGCCATTCCGATGAGCAGCAGCATATAGACGGGCTCGCCCCACGCATAGAAGATGAGCGAGAAGATCAGCAGGATGATATTGCGCGCGGAGATCGTCCGCGCCAGCGCATACAGCACCATACACAGCGGGAAGAACGCATACAGGAAAAACAAACTGGAAAATACCATTCCTCTTTCACCTCATAACAAACGATACAAGACCATTGTACACCTTGTCGAAAAAGAGCGCAAGGGGAGAAGTGTATCTTTTTGTATAATTCGTGCAAAAAACCCCGACCGTGAACGATCGGGGTTTTCAACGGGTGTTTTATTCTTCCACGCACAGCGCAAACAGCTCGCGCACGCGGTCGATTTGGTCGGAGAGATACAGGTAGCCGAACAAGGCTTCCAGCCCCGTGGCGTTGTGGTAGTCCGCGCCCGAGCGGGCGGTGTGGGCGTTACGCCCGCGCTTGAATACCGCCTGCTCCTGTTCGGTAAGAACGGGAAGGATACGCTTAATGGCGGCGGCTTGCGCTTCGGCGCGCACCTCGCGCACCGCTAAGCGGTGCAGGTCATTTACGGGACGATTCGCCTGCGACAGCAGTCGCTCGCGCACCATCAGACTGTATATGCCGTCGCCGACAAACGCCAGCGCGAGCGGGCTTAAGGTGTGGACGTCCACGTCCATTGGATATAAACGGTCCATAAGGTCACCCCTTAATTCACGAACTCAAACTCAAGATCGTAGATGCTGACGGTGTCGCCCTCCTGCACGCCAGCCTCACGCAGGGCGTCGATGACGCCCGTGCCCTGTAGCAGACGCTCGAAGTATTGCAGCCCCTCGTCGTCGGCGAAGTTGATGCCGCGCAGGATGTTCAGCAGCCACTGGGCCTCGACGAAGAACACGCCGTCGCGGTTCTGGATGTTGACACCGCGGTTTTCGATCGTGTCGACGTCGGGGAGCACCTCCGCCTCCGCCTCAAAGCGGCGGATGGGGGGCAGCTTTCCGAGCTCGATGCCGAGATGGCGAATAAGCTCGTCGGTGCCGTGGGCGATGGGCGCCATCAGCGGGAAATAGGCGTAGCCGCGCTCCTTCATCGCCGCCTCGAACGCGGCCAACTGCTCGTCGGATGCGAGGTCGCACTTGTTACCTGCGACGATCATCGGTCGGCCGGCAAGCTCTGGGTTAAACTTCTCCAGTTCCTCGTTGATGGTGTCGAAGTCGGCGAGTGGGTCGCGCCCCTCGCTGCCCGCCACGTCCACGATGTGCACCAGCATCCGGCAGCGCTCAACGTGACGCAAGAATTCGTGTCCGAGTCCGACACCCTCGCTCGCGCCCTCAATGACGCCGGGGATGTCTGCCATCACAAACGCCGCGCCGATCGGCGGGCGCACCACGCCGAGCACGGGGGTGATGGTGGTAAAGTGGTAGTTGGCGATCTCGGGCTTTGCCTCGCTGACGACCGAGATGAGGGTGGACTTGCCCACGTTCGGGAAGCCGACCAATCCCACGTCCGCGAGGAGCTTGAGCTCCAGACGGATCTCTTTCTGCTCACCGGGGATGCCGGGCTTGGAAAAGCGGGGCACCTGACGGGTGGCGGTGGCGAAATGGCGGTTACCCCAGCCGCCGCGACCGCCGCGCGCCGCGACGAAGGGCTCGTCTGACGAGATGTCCGCCATCAGGCGGCCCGTTTCGTTATCGTACACCAGCGTGCCGCGCGGCACCTTGATGACACAGTCCTCGCCGTTGCGACCGGAACAGCGGTTGGTGCCGCCGTTCTCGCCGTGGGTGGCGGCGTATTTACGCATATAGCGGAAGTCGGACAGGGTGTTTATCCCGTCGTCCGCGACGAACAGGACACTGCCGCCCTTACCGCCGTCGCCGCCGTCGGGACCGCCCGCCGCGACGAATTTCTCGCGATGGAACGCGACCGCGCCATCGCCGCCGTTGCCGGCCTTGATTTTAATAATAGCTTTATCGACAAACATCGAAATTTCCCCCTTTCGAGGATAATGACACGAAAAAATCCCCGCCGTGGAACACAGCGGGGATCTTCGCATTACTGCTTCTCGTAAACGCTGACGCGCTTGCGATCCTTGCCCATGCGCTCGAAGCGCACCACACCGTCCGCCAGAGCGAACAGGGTGTCATCGGAACCGATGCCCACGTTCGTGCCGGGGTGGATGTGGGTGCCACGCTGACGAACCAGGATGTTGCCGGCCAGAACGAACTGACCGTCGGCACGCTTCACGCCGAGGCGCTTGGACTCGGAATCACGGCCGTTCTTGGTGGAGCCAACGCCCTTCTTGTGGGCGAACAGCTGGATGTTCAGTTTCAACATAGGAATTACACCTCCGTATTCATTAGGTGTACCCGCTTGGGGTACTGTTCTTCGAGTGCCTGCAGATGAAGTCGAAAGCCGCCCAGAATGCTCTGGCAATCATCGACACGGTCGGTGACGGAGATATCCATCCGTCCGTCGTCCACGGTGATATCCGCGGAGGCACAGAGGATGTCGGTGATGGTGTTGGCGGTCATGTAGGCGGCGGAAGAAACCGCGGCGCACACAATGTCCTGCCCCATCTCACCGCCGGCGTGACCGGTGATGCGAAAGCCGCACAGCTTTCCGTGTGCTGCTTTGAAGCTTACCCGAATCATAATCAGGCGTTGATGGTGTCGATCTGCACCTTGGTGTAGGGCTGACGGTGGCCGAGCTTGCGGGCGCAACCCTTCTTGGGCTTGTAGGTAAAGACCGTGATCTTCTTACCCTTGCCGTTTTTCAGCACGTGAGCGGTGACAGAGGCACCCTCAACATAGGGAGCGCCGACCTTCAGCGCGGCATCATCGTGCAGGGCGATCACCTTGTCGAAGGTGACGGAGGCTTCTTCGGCAGCGTCCAGCTTCTCAATGTACAGAGTGTCACCATTCTGCACCTTGTACTGCTTGCCGCCGGTTTCGATAATAGCGTACATAGGCGTACCAACCTTTTCTTTAGACTCGCTGTTTGCGGGCGGACACAGGGTCACTTGTCGCGGAAAAACCGCGCCCGAGACATGCGGCATCGGCCATTATAGCACGGATATCATTCCTTGTCAACACTTTTTTGCGATTTTACGCGCATGGAAAAAAATGATTGACAAATGCGCGTATTTTGCATAATATGGATGCAGAGGGATGCGAAACGCACCCTCGCTAAACTACGTTTCGCCGCTGTCCCGGCGGGCGAAATTGCGGAAGGATGAATGGGTTCTATGGTATTAGAAAAGATCAAAGAGATTTTGAGTGCGCAGTTTGAGGTTGAGGCCGATACCATCACGGCGGAGACCGACATCGTGGACGATCTGGGTGCGGATTCTCTGGACCTGGTGGATATGCTGATGTCCCTCGAGGACGAATTTAACATCGGCGAGGTGCCGGACGAGATGATCGAGAAGATCCGCACCGTCGGCCAGCTGGTGACCTACATCGAGGAGAATATGTAATTTCTCGAACACGCACAAGGGGCAGAGGGGACTCTGCCCCTTTTTGTTCACATCGAAAGGCGGTGACGGTATGGCGGTTTCGGTTTTGCCGATGACGGTGGCGCATATTGCGGCGATCGCGGCGCTTGAGGAGCAGTGCTTTTCGACCCCGTGGTCGGCGGCGGCGCTGACCGAAGAACTGGATAACCCCCACGCGGTGTTTTTGGCTGCCGCGGACGGCGAGCGGGTGCTCGGCTACGCGGGGATGCACCACGTCGGCGACGAGGGCTATATCGACAACGTCGCGGTTGCGCCCGAGGCGCGCCGACGGGGGGTCGCCCGTCGATTGATGGCGGAGCTGGAAGCCTACGGGCGGGAACACGCGCTCTATCGCCTGACCTTAGAGGTACGCGCATCCAACGCCGCCGCGATCGCGCTGTATGCGGGCGCGGGGTACGTGTGTGACGGTGTGCGCCCGAATTTTTACCGCAAGCCGACCGAGGACGCCGCGATTTATTCGCTGTATTTGTGATTTGGAAGTGATTTTCTGTGTTGATATTAGGAATTGAATCTTCGTGTGATGAGACCGCGGCTTCCGTCGTTGAAGACGGACGGCGGGTGTTGTCGAACGTCGTCGCCTCGCAGGTCGAAGAGCACCGTCTGTACGGCGGTGTTGTGCCGGAGATCGCGGGCCGCCGCCACGCGGAGGCGATCAGCGGCGTCGTGCGCCGCGCACTGGAGGAGGCGGGGGTGACCCTTGCGGATGTTGACGGCATCGCCGTCACCTACGCGCCGGGGCTCATTGGTGCGCTGCTCGTCGGCGTAAGCTTCGCCAAAGGGCTTGCGTTGTCGACGGATAAGCCGCTTATCCCCGTGCATCATCTGCGCTCGCACATCGCGTCGAACTATCTCGCTTACCCCGATCTTAAGCCGCCGTTTTTGTGTCTGGTGGTGTCGGGCGGGCACAGCCATATCGTGAAGGTGGACAGCTACACGCATTTCGAGGTTGTCGGGCGCACCCGCGACGATGCCGCAGGCGAGTGCTACGACAAGGCCGCCCGCGCGATGGGGATGCCGTACCCCGGCGGTGTGGCGCTGGATCGTCTTGCCGAAGAGGGAGATCCCCACGCGTTTACTTTGCCGCGCCCCCGTGTGGAAGGCAGCCGCTACGATTTCAGCTTCTCGGGGCTGAAAACGGCGGTGCTTAACCGCTTGCACAACGCCGCGCAAAAGGGCGAGGAAGTCAACAAAGCCGATCTGTGCGCGTCGTTCCGTCGTACCGTGACCGAGATGTTGGTGGAGAACACGATGCTCGCCGCCGAGGATCTCGGCGCGCACACCATTGTGCTCGCGGGCGGCGTCGCCGCCAACGCGGGGCTTCGCCGCGGGATGCAGGCCGCTTGCGCCGAGCGCGGGTACGAGCTGTATCTGCCGCCCTTGTCGCTGTGCGGGGACAACGGCGCGATGGTCGCGGCGCAGGGGTATTACGAGCTGCTCGCGGGCAACACCGCGGGTGCGGACCTCAACGCCGTCGCGAGTTTACCCATCACGGCGGATAATCGATGAAAATAAAAAGGAACGCTCACCCGAGCGTTCCTTTTTTACTTTTCTTCGGTTTCGAGATTATCCAGCGCATATTTACAGCATTGCAATACCAACAAGTTAAAAGAAATACCGTTTTCCGCAGATAATGTGTTTAACTTTTCAAACAGAGGTTCGGTAAAACGCACGGTACGGGAGATGGTCGCGTTCTTTAGTTCTTTTTCAATCTTAAACATAGTATCAACTCCTACATTGATACTATACCCAAAAAGCGGTTTTAATTATATAACCAAAAGTGGTTGCATTTGTGGTTGCGTTGTGTTAAACTGTGTTGGGGTGATGGTGTGATTTCCTGTGAAAATATTTTCTGTATTTATGAAGAAAAGGGACAATGCGTTTTGCGTGAGCCGTCATTGGATTTTCAAGGTGGGTGCAGGGAATGTATTTATGTAGATGTGCCGAACGAGATATTACAACCCCTCAAACAAACAATGCGAGAAAAACTGCATCGCGCAGACGAATGAAAAAGGAACGCTCACCCGAGCGTTCCTTTTTTGTATACCAAAATCGGGTTTGTAGGGGCGCATCACGATGCGCCCGTCAAGGTTTTGCGCAAAACTCATCGGGCGGATGTGGGCATCCGCCCCTACGGCGTAATTCGAATATGCATTGTAGGGGACGGCGTTTACGACGTCCCGTAACGGATGGTGCAAATTATGCGGGCGGATATGGAATCCGCCCCTACGATGTGATTCGAATACGCATTGTAGGGGACGATGCCCACATCGTCCCGATTTGCACAAACTTTGGCGGGCGGGGAGACCCCGCCCCTACGATCCTATTGTCGTTTATGCGATGTAGGGGACGGGTTTCCCGTCCCGTGCTTGATTACAGCGTTTCCTTGTGGAAACCATCCGGCCACAGGGTGAGCAGATGGTCAAATCCTGCTTTTTTAATCAGCTCCACCGCGAGCGGGAAGGCGCAGTCAATGGTGTCCGCCGCGTGGGTATCCGCACCGAGGATGACCTCGCCGCCCATCTCGCGCAGTCCCCGCAGCAGAAAATCGGCGGGGTAGGGGCGCTCGCGCCATTTGCGGGAGATGGCGCCTGTGTTCACCTCGACGACGGGGCAGACCTTGACCACCTTTTCGAGCGCGTCGAGCGCGATCTTTTGGTATTCGGGGTCGTCCTCGTCCATCAGGCTAAACTTCGTGATGACGTCGAAATGCCCGACGATGGTGGGCTTGCAGCGGTTGATGTGCTTGACGACGGTGTCGAAATAATCCTGCGCAAAGGCGAGCTTGTCACCGCCGAACTCGTTGTTGATGCAATCGAGCTGAATATCCCGCGCGTGGTCGACGGCGTACACCTTATAATTGTACATCAGATAGTGCACCGAGCCGAGATAGTAGTCAAGCTCTTTGGCGAACGCCATATCCGAGTCGTAGTCGAGCTCCAACCCGCGCATAATGGTGATCTGATCGGCGTATTTCTCTTTCACGCGGTTGAGTTCCGCGAGATAGGCGGGGTATTGCTCCATTTTCATACAATACGACTGATCGCAGGGGGTGTCGCTGTGGTCGGTAAAGCCGATGGCGGGCATCCCGCGCGCGATCGCCGCCTTGACCATTTCCTCGGGCGTGTTTTTGCCGTCGGAGAAGGTGGTGTGGGTGTGATAACCGCAGTAAATCATCAATAAAACCTCCCATAGGAGTGATTTGCACAAAGCATAGCACATTCTGCCGAAAAAAACAAGACGCTCAGGGAATCTTTTCTTTACATTTTATGCAGATGGTGCTATACTGACCGATGGATTTGAGGAGCGTGAATATAATGAAGGAGTTTTACTTACAGCCGAAGCTCATATCGGCGATGAAAACCTATTCCAAAGAGCAGTTTGTGAAGGATCTCGTTGCGGGTCTGATCGTGGCGATCATTGCGCTGCCGCTGTCCATTGCGCTGGCGCTCGCCTCGGGCGTCGAGCCCGCCTGCGGCATCTACACCGCCATTGCGGCGGGGTTTGTGGTGTCGCTGCTCGGCGGCAGCCGTGTGCAGATCGCGGGCCCGACCGCGGCGTTCGCGACGGTGGTCGCAGGTGTCGTCGCGACGCAGGGGATGGACGGGCTGTTCCTCGCTACCGTGATGGCGGGCGTGCTGCTCATTCTGATGGGTGTGCTGAAACTCGGCTCGCTTATCCGCTTTATTCCGCATACCATCACCGTCGGTTTTACCGCAGGTATTGCGGTAACCATCCTCGTCGGGCAGATTAAAGACTTTTTCGGTCTGACCTATGCCGCAGGGGTGAAGCCCATCGAAACTATTGAGAAAATCGAGGCAAACCTCGCCGCCGTCGGCACGTTCAGCTGGCAGGCGCTGGTGGTGGGCGCGGTGTGCCTTGCCATTCTCATCGTGTACCCGAAATTCGAAAAGCGTGTGCCGCCGTCGCTCATCGCGGTGGTGGTCGGCGCGCTGATGGTCGCGTTTATCCCTTCGTTTGACACGGGGGTGTACACCATCGGCGACCTGTACACCATCCCGTCCGGCTTGCCGAAAGTGGATTTCGCAGGGATGGATATCAGCGTGGACAAATTCCTTGCCGTACTGCCCAACGCCGTTACCATCGCGCTGCTCGCAGGCATTGAGTCGCTGCTCTCCTGCGTGGTCGCGGACGGTATGGTAGACGATAAGCACAATTCCAACGCGGAACTGGTCGCGCAGGGTGCGGCGAACATCGCATCCGTGCTGTTCGGCGGTATTCCTGCCACGGGAGCCATCGCCCGTACCGCCGCCAATGTCAAAAACGGCGGCCGCACCCCCATCGCAGGGATGGTGCACGCGGTGGTACTGCTGCTCGTGCTGCTGGTGCTGATGCCGTATGCCGCGCTCATCCCGATGCCTGCCATTGCGGCAATCTTGTTTATGGTTGCGTACAATATGAGCGAGTGGCGTGGGTTTGTGAAGATTGTTAAGACCTGCCCGTGGTACGATACGGCGGTGCTTACGCTGACCTTCGCGCTGACGGTGATTTTCGATCTGGTGGTCGCCATCGTCGCAGGCATGCTGCTTGTCGGTGTCATCGCGCTCGTGAAAAAGGTTGCAAAAAAAGCAGAATAAAAAATCGGCGGACGGACACGTGTTGTGTCCGTCCGTTTTTTACTCGTTATGCATCAAGAGTACTTTTTCTAAATCCAACTCTTTCACAAACGCTTCGTATACGGCAAAGTCTTCGCTGTTGTAATTAAACCAGCCGTAGTAATCATCTACTGTCCATACATAATAGCCGCTATGGAGGTCAAGGAGCTCGATATAGTGGTGATAGTGTTTGATGGTTATCCCGTGGTTGTTCGTAAACGTTTTGAGGGGATCACCTTCGGCGTTGTTAGGGGGGAGATTTTTGCGGTGTCGTATGATTAAGCGTACATCTTCTTCGCTCGGCAGAACAACAAAGAATTCCGATTCGCCAACGGTGCTAATGTGCGTGCCGGTAAGCGTGCTGTTCTGTGGCAAGATGGGGAGCACAAAAAAACGGTCGCCCAGCATCATCTCAAACGCATCGGATGTATAGAAGAAATCCCCGCTTTCTTCGGCATCGTAAAATGCTTGGTGGATGGAGTTTTCATCGGTGAATTTCAGCAGAGCTGCTTTGTAATCCGCCAAGGATTTTGGGTATATTTCGCCGAGTCCTTGGACAACACAGTCGGCAGTCCCCCGTGTGTTCGTTTCGGTCGCCGTCGTTCTCGTCGTCGTGGTCATCGTCGTGGTCGTCGTCTCGGGCGCAGGCGCGGACGAGATCGGCGCGCCGTCGCGACCGCACGCGGTCAGCGCGAGCACGAAAATGCCCGTGAGGAATAAAGCGATAAACCGTTTACGCATAATACCATCTCCTTTCCTGATGCCGGCGTTTGGTCAGCGCGGTCTTTACAAAAACAGTATACCATACAAGCAGAGTGTTTCACAATATATGGAAGATCCAAAAAACGAGTGGGTGATTTGTGGTAACTCGCACAAATCTTTTAGATTTATCAAATTTTTAACAATTAGGTCTTGCAAAAATTGACACTTTGCGGTTATAATGTTAATTGTGAAGAAACGGTATTTTTTGATATTGTTTCACCGAGGCGGTCTCACGCCGCCGAAATTGTGAAAGGAGATTTCAACTATGACCAACAACAAGACTGTTCTGGCCTGGCTGGACGAAATGAAAGCCCTGCTCACCCCCGACAACATCGTGTGGGTGGACGGCTCTGACGAGCAGCGCGATGAGCTGCGCCGTCTGGCTGTCGAGCTCGGCGAGCTCGAGAAGCTCAACGAGGAGAAGCTCCCCGGTTGCTACCTGCACCGCACCAACCCCAACGACGTTGCGCGCGTTGAGGACCGTACCTTCATCTGCACCTCCACCAAGGAGATGGCTGGCCCCACCAACAACTGGTGCGACCCCAAAGAGATGTACGAGAAGCTGTACAACATCGCTCGCGGCAGCTACAAGGGCCGCACGATGTATATCATCCCCTATTCCATGGGCCCGATCGGCTCCCCTCTCGCCAAAATCGGCGTGGAGATCACCGACTCCGTGTACGTCGTGCTGAACATGCTCATCATGACTCGCGTGAGCACCAAGGTGTGGGATGTTCTGGGCGACAGCAACGACTGGGTGCGCGGTCTGCACTCTCGCTGCGACGTTGATCCCGAGAAGCGTTACATCTGCCACTTTCCCGAGGACAACACCATCATCTCTGTCAACTCCGGCTACGGCGGCAACGTGCTGCTGGGTAAGAAGTGCTTCGCGCTGCGTATCGCTTCCTTCCAGGGCTGGAAAGAGGGCTGGATGGCTGAGCATATGCTCATCCTCGGTCTGCAGAACCCCAAGGGCGAGGTTCACTATATTGCTGCTGCCTTCCCCTCTGCCTGCGGCAAGACCAACCTCGCGATGCTGATTCCCCCCGAGTACCTGCGTAAGAAGGGCTACAAGGTGTGGACCGTCGGCGACGATATCGCGTGGATGCGCATCGGTGAGGATGGCCGTCTGTACGCCATCAACCCCGAGAACGGCTTCTTCGGCGTTGCCCCCGGCACCAACGAGCACTCCAACTTTAATGCGCTCGAGTCTACCAAGAAGAACACCATCTTTACCAACGTGGCTCTGTGCGAAGACGGTACCGTGTGGTGGGAGGGTCTGAACAAGAACCTGCCCGAGAACGCGATCGACTGGCGCGGCAATCCCTGGGATCCCGCGAAGTTCAACAAGGCGGACAAGACCACCTGTGCCGCTCACCCCAACTCCCGCTTCACCGCTCCTGCGGAGAACTGCCCCTGCATCTCCGACGAGTTCAACAAGGGCGCGGGCGTGCCGATCTCCGCGATCGTGTTCGGCGGCCGCCGTGCGAAGTGCGCGCCGCTGGTGTACCAGTCCCGTGACTGGGAGAACGGTGTGTTCATCGGCTCCGCGATGGCGTCCGAGACCACCGCTGCCGCTGCGGGTGCAGTCGGCGTTGTGCGCCGTGACCCGATGGCGATGCTGCCCTTTTGCGGCTATCACATGGGCGACTACTTCCGTCACTGGCTCGAGATGGGTAAAAAGCTCGGCGACAAGGCTCCCAAGATCTTCAACGTCAACTGGTTCCGCACCGACGACGAGGGCAACTTCATTTGGCCCGGCTTCGGCGACAATATGCGCGTGCTGAACTGGATCATCGACCGCTGCGAGGGTAAGGCTACCGCGAGCGAGACCGCGATCGGTTACGTGCCGCAGCCCGAGGACATCGACCTGACCGACCTCGATATGGATCTGGATACCCTGAAGGATATCCTCACCGTCGACAAGGCCGTCTGGGAGAAGGAAGCGGCCGAGATCGAGGAGCACTACAAGAAGTTCGGCGATCATCTGCCTGCTGAACTGCGCGCTCAGCTCGACACGCTCAAAGCGAACCTGAAATAAGGCATAGCATACTCTATCCCCCGACGCATCCGTGTCGGGGGATTTTTGTTGAAATTTTCATGCACTTATGCTATACTGAAACCAAAGAAAAAGGAGGACGCGGGTATGATTTTTGATTCTTTGAAGCATATTGATAACTACAATGGGATCGGCAACGTCTATGAGGCGCTGAAATTCCTCGCGGAGACCGACTTTTCCGCGATCGAGCTTGGAAAGTACACGCTGAATGACGACAGCTATTATATGGTGCAGGAATACGACACCAAGCAAAAGACCGTCTCCGAGGTGCACGAGAAGTACATCGACATCCAGTTGCTCGTGTCCGGGGAAGAGGTCATCGGGGTCGCCCCCATCGAGTGCGAAAAGGAGCTTGTCGACGCGAAGCCCGAAAAGGACGTGTGGCACTACACCTGCGCGACCCAGCCGATGACGCTGCGCGCGGGGGATTTTATGGTCCTGTATCCGAGCGACATCCATATGCCCGGCGCGACGCTCGGTGAGCCCGTCGCCTGCCGCAAGGTTGTCGTTAAAGTGAAGGCGTAATTTGCCTATTTACGCATACAATAAAGGGGAAAGGGGAGACACGCGATGGCTGTGCGACTCAATGAGGACAAGGAAGTTGTCCGTCAGATTAAGGAAGGCTTAAAGGCGAAGGGCGGCTATTGCCCCTGCCGCCTGTCGAAAGCGGAGGAATTCAAGTGCATCTGCAAGGAATTCCGCGAGCAGATCGCTGACCCTGAATTCGAGGGCTATTGCCATTGTATGCTGTATTATAAGTCAAAGGATTAAGGAGGATAGCGGATGGCTGTCATTTCGATTACCAAAGAGAATTTTACCGCAGAGGTGCTGGAGAGCGCTAAGCCCGTGTTGCTGGATTTTTACGCAACGTGGTGCGGCCCGTGTCGAATGGTGTCGCCACTCGTCGATGAGATCGCCGAGGAGTATCCCGAGTATATCGTCGGCAAGATTGACGTCGATGCCGAGGGCGAGCTTGCCCGGCAGTTCGGCATTGTCAGTATCCCCACGCTTGTCGCGATGAAGGGCGGCGAGATCGTCAATCGTACCGTCGGCTACGCGCCGAAGGAAGACCTGCTCGCGATGATGGAATAATGGAACGAGTGAAATCCCCCACGACGGTCGGGGGATTTTTTTATTGTTTCGGGATTGACCAAAGGGCGTATCTTGGGTTATACTGAATATATCAATTCCAAAGGAGATTTCCCATGCCGCAGCTTTTCAATTCCCGCGACATCGCCTACCGTGACCCGTTCGGCGCAGTGGCAGAGAACACGACGGTCTTTTTCCGCGTGTGCGTACCCCGTGAGTGGGGGTGCCACGGAGCGTTTTTGCTCGTTCAACCTGAGGCGCAGCCGCGTCAGGACATCGGGATGTTCTGGGCGGGGATGGCGGACGACACCCACGAGTGGTGGGACGTGCGCTTCGCCCCCGAGCGGGCGGGGGTTTATTGGTACGCGTTCCGTCTCGAGCTTGCGCTCGGCACAGGCTGGCTTGTGCGCCAACCCGACGGCACCGCAACCTATTCTCACACCCAGCCCTCCCCGATGTGGCAGCTCACCTGCTACGAGGCGGATTTTGTCACCCCCGATTGGCTCGCGGGCGGGATTCTGTATCAAATCTTTCCTGATCGCTTCGCCGCCTCGGGCAAGGCGAAGGCGGGGGTGCCCGCTGATCGCGTGTTGCACGGCGGCTGGGATGAGCCGGTTGTGTGGGAGCCCGACGCGCAAGGAACGATTCGCAACAACGACTATTTTGGCGGCGACCTTAAGGGTATCACGAAGAAGCTTGACTATCTTCGCTCGCTTGGGGTCACCTGCCTGTATCTCAACCCGATTTTTGAGTCCCACTCCAATCACCGCTACGACACGGCGGATTATTCCCGCATCGACCCGTTGCTCGGCGACGAGCGCGACCTGCGTGCCCTCACCCGCGAGGCGGGTAAGCGCGGTATCCGCGTGATGCTCGACGGCGTGTTCAGCCACACGGGTGCGGACAGCGTGTATTTTAACCGCGAGGGTCGCTACGACACCCTGGGTGCGTACAATTCTCCCGTGTCGCCGTACTCTTCGTGGTACCGTTTTCGCTCGTGGCCGCGGGATTACGCGTCGTGGTGGGGCTTCGAGACCCTGCCCGAGGTGGAGGAGCTCGCCCCCGATTTTATGCAGTATATCAATGGCGAGGACGGCATCGTTTCGCGCTGGTTGGATGCGGGCGCGGCGGGCTGGCGACTGGACGTCGCCGACGAGTTGCCCGACGGATTCCTCGACGCACTTCGCGCGCGGGTGAAGCAGACTGATCCTGAGGCGCTGGTGCTCGGCGAGGTGTGGGAGGACGCGAGCAACAAGGAAAGCTACGGTCACCGCCGCCGCTATCTGCTCGGGCGACAACTCGACAGCGTGATGAACTACCCGTTCCGTCAGGCGATTCTGCTGTTTCTCCTGCAGGGCGGGCAGAGGGAGTTTTTCAACTGTATTCTTTCGGTGGTGGAAAACTATCCGCCGCAGGTGCTCCGTCTTTTAATGAATCACATCGGTACGCACGACACCGAGCGCATCCTTACCCTACTCGGTGGCGAGCCTAACCGCGGCCGCGACCGCCGCTGGCAGGCGGCGCAGAAGTTGTCGGCGGATCAGCGCGCGCTGGGCTTGCGCCGCTTGCGGCTCGCGACCCTCTTGCAGTTTGCTCTGCCGGGTGTCCCGTGCATCTACTACGGCGATGAGGCGGGGATGGAAGGGTATAAAGACCCCTTCAACCGCGGCACCTACCCGTGGGGACATGAGGACCCCGCCCTGCTTAGCTGGTATCGCCGTCTCGGCGCCTGCCGCCGCGCCTGCCCCGCGTTGATGGAGGGAGAGATCGTCCCCGTTGTCACGGATAACGAGGATGTGGTGTGCTTTGTTCGCCGCGGCGAGGGCAACGCCCTGCTCGTGGCGGTCAACCGCTCTGACTGCGAGCAGCGCATCCCGCTGTCGGCGGAATTTTCGCTCGGCGAGGTGGTCCTCGGCGACGGTCACCGCGAGGGGAACGTGCTTGTTCTCTCGCCACTTTCGGGTGTCTGGCTGACCGTGTGAGTGTGTGGACGATTTTTACCTGGTATAGAAATATTTCAACTTATTTTGTAGAAGTTTTAGCAAACCCTTTTTCGATGTTTCTGATCCTCGATTGGTGGCTTCGTGCTTCTTTGCAAAGAGCAGAGAAAACACCGACAAGTCAAAAACGTCCAAGAAAATGACAAAAAAATCTATTGCTTTCGGCTTGATTTATGATATTATAAAAATGAGAAGAAATAACCCCGTGAGTGAGAAAGGAACATCATTATGCGTAAATGGTTAGCCTTATTATTGGCATCGCTGATGCTGCTCGGCTTAGTTGCCTGCGGCGGTAACGGCAACGAGAACAGCTCTGCGGCCGACTCTGCGGCGACCTCGTCCGAGGGTAGCGTGGGGGAGAGCAGCACGCCCGTGGGCGATTCGTCGACACCTGATTCGTCGACACCTGATTCGTCGACCCCCGATACATCGGTTTCCGACAGCACGGACTCGGGGTCGTCAACGCCTGTTTCGAGCGACGTCCAAATCATCACGCCCAGTCGCGACCGCACCACGAACACCACGAGTGATACGGGCACGACCACCACGACCACCCGCCCCGCTCCCGATTCGCTGTCGTATTCCACCGAGAATGAGAGCCCCGTCACCTATGACACCTCGATTCTGTATAACGAGATGCATTCCGAGTCGGATGACGAGGCTGCCGCGCTGAAGAAGACGGTGTTGAACGCCACCGATACGGTTAAGCCCTCGACGAGCGGCACAACCTACTACGTGTCCTATAAGGGCAACGATAAAAACGACGGCAAATCCAAGGCGACTGCGTGGCGTACCACCAAGCGCGTCGGCGAGGCGGTCAAGCAGCTGAAGTCCGGCGACGTCGTGCTGTTCGAGCGCGGCGGCGTGTATCGCGGCACGATGATGGCCGTTTCCGGCCTGAAGATCGGCGCCTATGGCAGTGGCTCGAAGCCCCAGCTCTATGCGGGTCCCTGCAACGTCGCGCAGGAATATCTGTGGCAGCAGACCAAGTACAAAAACGTGTGGAAGCTAAGCGTCAAGGGCATCTCCGACATCGGTAACGTCGTCTTTGATCACGGCAAGGTGTGCGCCTCCACCACCCGCATGATGAAAGAAAATCTCGTCACCGATTCTTCCAAAAATCCGCGGGATTTCTACTATTATCACAATGTGACGGCCGGCTACGTGTACATGTATTATTCCAAGGGCAACCCCGGTGCGGCGTTTGATAGCATTGAGCTGTGCCCTAAAGACACCATCATCTCCGCTGCGACGGCGGAGACGAATATCAAGAATGTCGTCGTCGACAATCTCTGCCTGCGCTACTCTGGTGCGTTCGGCGTGGCGTTCCGCAGCTGCAGCAACATTACCGTCACCAACTGCGAAGTCGGCTACATCGGCGGCAGTCTGCAGAACGCGTCCACACGCTACGGCAACGGCATCGAGCTCAACGGCAAGGTCAACGGTGCGACGATCAAGAACAACTGGATCTACCAGTGCTACGATGCGGGCTACACCCACCAGTGCGGCGGCGATGAGATTGGCATCCGCGTGGATGCAAACCTTATCGAGTACTGCAACTACAACATCGAGTTTTTCCTGAGCACAACCGGCAGAATCGAGGCGGTCTTTGAGAACAACATCCTGCGCTTCGCGGGCTATGGTTTCGGCACGAAGAATCGCTACGGCTCGAACGACAGCTGCGTCGGCAATGTTACCGGCACGAAGCTCCCGACCGACAGCGCGGGCTCTGTCTTCCGCAACAACATCTTCGACACCAGCCTGCGTGCGCTGGTAATGGTCTCTCACACCGACGGCGTGAATGGCCCGAAGTTCGAGGGCAATACCTACATCCAGTGGAACGATACGAATAGTGCGTCGTTCAACCTGTTTAACAAGAGCGCTAGCTCCAATCCTGTGTCGTTCGCGCAGAAGGTGACCGATGAGAAGTCGCTGAAGGATGCCATCGCCAAGGTTGACAGTACCGCGACAGTGGTATTTTACAAAAAGAAATAATTCGGTAGGACACCTGCGCAGCAAAACAGCCGAGGCGGAGAATATGCGCCGGCTATCGTTAATAGCGCGAGAGTTGTCAAGGTCGATCTCGAGCCTATTAAGGTGCTGTACGAGGGCAGATTGATCATTTTAAAAGCCGCGGAGCGTGTCTCCGCGGCTTTTATTATATATAAAGGTATAGAGTTGTTCGTCGAATGTTGTCAAAACTCCGGTTGTTAACACCACAAGGTATAGTATGATAAATGCAGGAGAACTACCAAATACAGGGGCTTGAAAAAACCTGAAAATTTTCGCAAAAAAAGCAAAAAAACTGTTGACAAAAGGGATAAGTCGTGGTATCATAGCAAAGCTGTCCCGCGAGAGGGCTTGAAAAAGACCTGCGGCAGCCTGACTTCGGCGGATTGCGCCGAACTCAGGAGGACCTTGAAAATTAAACAGTGTATGACAAGAACGAAACACACAAATACCC
>CAJGCA010000012.1 GCA_904501705.1 Clostridiaceae bacterium
CGCGGCTATGCCGTGTTTGCGGAAACCATGCTGGAAATGGCACAAAGCGTGGCACAGGAACGATTAAAAGAAGTATCGTAAAATGAAACCGTTGCAGATCATTCTGCAACGGTTTTTGATATTAGATAAAAGAAATCATAAAATAGATAAATATTGATTGCTGTACGGGTAGGTGCGTTTGATAAAATAAAAGTAGTTTAGGGCGGATAGGTGCTGCGAACAGGTTGCTGCTATCAAAAGGAAAATGGCAAGAGTTTTCACTTCCAGCCCGGCTACGAGACCTATCCTGTGTATCATCAGCCGGAGATCCTGCAGGTGTTCATAAGCGCGGTATATTGGGCAAAGTCTGACTATCGTCCGGCAAGCCGGTCTCGCAGGGGGCAGCCTGCTGAAAAACAAGAAAAAATGTGTTGCCATAGCCTTTTTATTATTTGTCTTTTTGCAACAGCGCGCGGTATTCCCGCGGCGTCTTACCCGTACTTCGCTTAAAGCGGTTGGAAAAATAGAATACGTCCGAAAATCCGCATTGTATGGCGATGGCGGCGATGCTTTCGTCGGTATCGCGCAGTAAGGCTTCGGCGTGTTTGAGGCGCAGGTTTTGGATGTGCTGCGACAGGGGGATGCCGGTGCTTTTCTTGAACATACGGCTAAAATAGGTCTCGTTATAGCCGAATTGTGCACTGAGCGATTTGTTGGTGAGCGGTTCGGTAAAATGCTCCTCGATATACGTGGTAATCGCGTTAAAACTCGCGTGCTTATCCTGCTGTTGTTCGGTGATGGGACAGTGCTGATAGAACGCGCCGAGGATACTGTAGATCATCCCGATGGTGTTGAGCGGGTGGATGGTCTGTTTTTTGGTGAAGGAGCGCACCAGGTTATCAGCGACGTCGATGATCGCGGGGTGATTGGTCGGCGAGCCAAAGGCCACCTGCTGTTTGATGATCGGCCCGAGGTATTTGTGGTAGGCGAAGGAATTGTTGTTGAGGTTGACGAGGTCGAACATGATCACGTCATAGGTGAGACCATCAGTCAGCGCAACGCCAATATGCGTTTGGTTAGGGTTGATGATGACGAGATCGCCTGCGGCTGCTTCGTAGGTCGTGTCATTAATCTGCACACTCATCCGTCCGTTGTGAATGCGCAACAGTTCCATACGGTCGTGATAATGCTCCAAGAAGCAGGTACTGCCCGCTTTCATCCCTTTATGGAGCAGGATCTTGACCAAATTTTCGCCGTAATATACCGGCGAGACCTCCTTAATAGAATGATTTTTCACTTTCAACCTCCAAAATAGTAGATATTTTACAAAAAGAGGTAAAATCTTTCTGTTTTTTTGTCATGGGATTATGGTATCATAGAAGCAACGAAAAAGCAAGGGTTTTCGTGCGTCTTTGCTTGTCATAGCGCAGAGCGACGAACACCGATGTGAAAAAGGAAAAGGGGACCAGGTATTATGAAAACACTCAAAATCGGCGTGATTGGTTGCGGTACGATATCGGGCAGACATCTGGAGTCGGTCGTTGCGCTGGAAGAGGCAGAGCTGGTCGCGGTATGCGACAATAAGCCTGACCGTGCACAAGCGGCGGCAGAGAAGTATCACTCGAAGGCCTACACGGACTACAAAGAGATGTTCGAAAAGGAGCAGCTCGACGCGGTACATATCTGCCTTCCGCACTATCTGCATGTGCCGGTGGCGATGGACGCGATGCGAGCCGGTTTGCACGTCATCTCTGAGAAGCCGATGAGCATCCGCTATGAGGACGCGGTTGCTGCGGTGGAACTGGCAGATGAGCTCGGTGTGCAGTACGGTGTCATCTTCCAGTGCCGCTATAACACCCCGTCGATGCTGGTCAAGCAACGCATTCTTGACGGCCGTCTCGGTGCGGTTAAATGCGGTCGCACGACGCTGACGTGGTATCGTCCCGATGATTACTATGATGCCTCCGATTGGAAGGGCACGTGGGATAAAGAGGGTGGTGGCGTGATGATCGATCAGGCGATCCACTCGTTGGATCTCGCGAACTGGATGATCGACAGCACGCCCATTGAGGTGCAGTCGTCGTTGCACAATCGCAACCATCGCTGTATGATCGTGGAGGATACGGGTGAGGGCCTCATTAAATACGAGAACGGGGTGCTGCTCTCCTTCTTTGCGATGAACAATTACCTCATCAATGAGCCAATCGAGATCCGTCTGCTGTGTGAGAACGGAAAGGCGACCTTCTCCTACACGCACGCGAAGATCGAATACGACGACGGCACGACTGAGGAGGTTGACAACCATCCGCAGAAGCTGGTCACCTACTCGAGTGGTAAGGAATACTGGGGCTCGCAACACGCGGTGCAGATCCAGCAGTTCTATCGCTCGATTCTTGGTCTCGAGACGCTGGAGATCTCCGGCCGCGAGGCGCTGAAGATCCAGAAGATCATCTGCGATATTTACGACAACGGCAGCGCTGAGCTGAAAAAGAATTGACAAACAGAGGGTCTCTTGCGTAACAGAAAGAGATCCTCTGTTTTTTTGCTCGAAATATTTTCGAAAACCTTGTTTTTCCGTAAGCGGTGTGATACAATAGCCATATAAGGGGCATTTGGGTACTGAATTGCATTATCGTGAATTTCAACAACGCCATCAGCAAGATCAAGCCGCATCACGCGATCAACAACGCGCCGATCGCCGGCACGTATGATAAGCTGTATCATTATCTAGGTGAGGCGAGCATTCCGTATTCCCGTCTGCACGACATGGGCGGTGCTTACGGTGATTTCCGTTTCGTGATATTGAGAATATCTTCCGGGATTTTGACGCGGACGTGGACGATCCCGTATCCTACGATTTCGCGTTCACCGATTGGCTGCTTGAGCATATCATCCGCCACTACAACCACGGCTCATATCAGGGCTTATTTGATCCCGCCAAATGGGATATTTTTCCCGTGTATTACGCGCTTCACCCGTTCGGCGCGCTGTGCTGCCTCGGTCGTGAGGTCGAGACAACTGTGGACGACGAGCTGTTGCCGCTGGTCGCTGCTACCGATGGCGAGCGGCAAGATCCTTATCGCCAATAAGCAGGAAGAGCCGATGGAGCTTGCGCTCACCCTCGAGGGCGGCTGGAAGATCATCAAGACCCGTGTGCTGCAGGGAACGGATGGCTTGGTCGAAGATGTGATCTCTGTTAACGGTACGGTGATCATGTCTGCGAGTAAGATCGTGATGTTGGAGTGCGCGAAAGCGTAACAAACCATTTTATGAAAAGGGGGCGGCCAGAATGCTGCACCGAACCTGGGCGAACGTGCATCTGGATGCACTCGAGCATAATATTCGGCTGTTGCAGAGCTATCTGTCTGACGGCTGTCGGCTGATGGGCGTCGTCAAGGCGGATGCCTACGGACACGGCGCGGTCGCGGTTGCGCGACGAATGACTTCCTGCGGCGTAAACTATTTCGCCGTCTCGAATTTGGACGAGGCGATTGAGCTGCGCCGCGGGGGTATTACTCAGCCGATTTTAATACTTTCCTACACGCCACCGTGTGAAGTGGCGCTATTGGCACAGTACGATGTTACGCAGACGGTGGTATCCCGAGAGCACGGCGAGGCTCTCGCAGCCGCCGCGAGCCAGGCGGGCGTGGAGATCACGGTTCATTTCAAGGTAGATACCGGTATGTCCCGTGTGGGCTTTGTGTGCCATAGTGATGCTGATACGGCATCGGCAGCCTCGCAGATTGCCGCGGTCAGCCGTCTGGATGGTTTGAAGACCGAAGGCATTTTCACGCATTTTGCCACGGCGGATGAGCAGGATGATGGCGGGTTTACCCTCGAGCAGTTTGGCCGCTTTATGTCCGTGATCACTGCTGCCGAAGCGCTCGGCGTGTCCTTTGCGTTGCGTCATTGCTGTAACAGTGCGGCACTTGTACGCTATCCCGAGATGCACCTCGATATGGTGCGTCCCGGCATCATTCAATATGGCTATTATCCTGCCGAATGGTTGTGCACGCTTTTGCCGGATATGCAGCAGGTAATGGAGCTCAAAACCGCCGTGTCGCAGATCAAGGAATTGTCTGCCGGCACTCCGATGAGCTATAATCGTACCTACGCGTCAGAGCACGTGACACGCGCTGCGACCGTGCCGCTTGGCTATGCCGACGGCTATCCATGCGCAATGTCCAACACCGCGTATATGCTGGTAAATGGACAGCCCGCGCCGGTGGTTGGGCGTGTGTGTATGGACCAATGTCTGCTGGATGTGACGGGTATTGATGGCGTCGAGCTTGGCGGCGAGGTGACGGCATACGGTAGTGATCACGGGGCTTTCCTACCGACCGATCGGGTCGCATGCTGGGCGGACACCATCAGCTATGAGATTGTCTGCCGCGTCAGTCGCCGCGTCCCGCGCCGCTATTTGGATAATGACAAGGAGCTCGCAGAGATCAATCATCTGACGGATTAAAAGAAAAAGCCGATGCACGGTGTGTGCATCGGCTTTTTTGCTTGATCGGATTACAGTTCGGAAGTGCAGTGCGGGCAACGGGTTGCCTCGATGGCAATCTCGCTGCAGCAGTGCGGGCAGATCTTGGTGGTGGGGGCAGCGGGTGCCTCTTCGACCTTCTTCTTACCAAGGTTCTGCAGGTTGTTCATCATTTTGACGATGGCAAACAGCACGACCGCGATGATGAAGAAGTTGAGGATTGCCATCAAGAATGCGCCGTACTTGAGCTCGACACCCCAGAAGTGGAAGGCGAGGTCAGTGAAGTCCTCCTGCGCGATGAGACCGATGATGGGGGAGATGATGTCGTTGACCAGAGAGTCGACGATGCCTTTAAAGGCGGCACCGATCATCACACCGACGGCCATATCGACGACGTTGCCGCGATTGATAAAGGCTTTAAATTCCGCAATGATCTTTTTCATTTTTCAAAACTCCTTATGTTATATAATGGAAAGCGTTTCGCTTGTTTCAGTATAGCATACCCCTGCACAAAATGCTACAACTTTTTGAAAAAAGGCGAAAACTCGCGACTCTACCGCGGGTAGAGTTCCTCTCTTGCAATTTTTTTGTGGCTGTGCTATAATGAATCGACTGGATAAACGGAGGTCTACCATGGACGATTTAAAGAGCATTATCGCCGTTAATATCAGTGAGCTACGCCGAAAGAACGGCATCACGCAGCTAGAGCTTGCCGAGCGGCTGAATTATTCCGATAAAGCCGTATCCAAGTGGGAGCGCGGGGAGTCCTGCCCTGACGTAGCAACGCTCAAGCAAATCGCCGACCTGTTTTCGGTGACGGTGGATTATCTGCTGCAGGTGGAGCATACGCTGGAGAAGGCCGCACACCGTGAATACACCGGAAAGCAAAAACGCAACCGTCTGCTGATTACGGCAATCTCCTGTGTACTGGTGTGGTTGATCGCGACCTTTATATTCGTGAATATCGACTTGTGGACTTCGGGCCTGCACGGACATTGGCTCACCTTTGTTTACGCTGTGCCGGTGACGATGATCGTGCTGTTGGTATTCAACAGTATCTGGGGTAGACCGCGTTGGAATTTTGTAATCGTCTCGGTGTTGATGTGGAGTTTTCTGACGGCGTTTTGTTTGACGATGCTTCCGCTGAATTTGTGGTTGCTGTTTTTGGTGGGTATTCCCGGTCAGATTATCATTATTCTTTGGGCAGGTATTCGGAAATAGGCGTAAAAAGAGCCGATGGGCATTTCCCATCGGCTCTTTTTCTGATTATTCCTCGGTGTCGTTCGTAAGCTTGCGCGTGTCGGATTTGCGTATAGGCAATCCTTTGTTTGCGTAGAGCGCCCGAGAGCGATCGATGATCCCCAGGATCATCATAAAGTTGCAGACAAGTTTCGGTGTGAGCAGCGGATAGTCGACCAGTCCGTGCAGGATAAAGGCACAAGCAAACATCAGCACGGCAAATCCCATCCAGAAGGCGCGCGAGTGACCGTTGTGCATCAGCTTGATGCCGTAGCGAATGACGGTAAATCCGATCAGCCCCATGATGACAAGGGCGATGACACCGCCCTCCATTAATATCTGCAATACGAAGTTGTGTGCATGCACAGCGTAGATATTGTTCTCGCCGAGGATATCCCACGTATTCTGGATACCCGCACCGTAGCCAACCAGCGGCCGTTCGGCAATATGCTCGAGGCATTCAAGCCACATACGGAAACGGTCGTTGATCGCAATATCGGCGGTGGAATTATTGATGATTTCCGCAGGGGTGGTGACGGAAGGAGGGGAGGCGAGCGCTCCCGAAGGGGTTCCGCCAAGGTTTCCCGTTGCATCGTTAGAGCCGCTGGTCACCGAGTCGAGGAATTTGCCGCCGACCTTGATGCCGGGGATGATGGAAATAAGACGCTTGATGACCTCGTCTGGGACAAGGATGAACGCGCTGACAAGATACATCGTGACGGCAGCAAAACGACGGCGGAAATTCAGCACGATGAGCGCCAGACACAGTACGATGAGCGCCATATAGCCACCGCGTGAGAAGGAGAACAGCACGCCGCACAGGGTGAGAAGCAGACAAATGCGACAGAATATGCGGATGTCCTTGCGCCGCTCGCAAAAATTAAAATAGACGACAAAAGGAGCGATGGTCATCAGATACTCCGCCAAAACATTCGGGTTATTGAAGGTTGAACAGGAACGCAGTAGGTAATGTGGATTTTCGATCCGCAGGGGAATGTACTCAAATACGATCTTGTCGAGCCAGCCCCAGAATTCAATCGGGTTGCTTTGCGTAAAGAAGCCGATGCGGTATTGGCAGCATGCGATGAGACCGACGGCTCCGGCGACGGCCGTGAGGCACAGCAGCAGGGCATCGCAGCGATCGGCGTCGGTGAGCAGATTGTATACCAGTAGATATACAAAAAAGAAGAAAGCCCACATAGCCACCGTTGCCAATGAATGAAGAAAATTACGGCTGTACAGCGTCGTGATGAACATATACGCGATGTAGGCAATCATCACCTTGCCGATAAAGCCGAGGCGCACCGTCCGCCCGCTTCTGCGGATGTCCACCCACGCGAGGATGACGGCGGGGATGACCAGCAGAAAGCTGATGTATTCCGGGAACAGCGGCACAAGGGCGATGAGAATAAAAGACTTGAGCCACGGTTGCGAGAGATCCGCGCGGAATTGTTTGAGGTTTGTGCTCATAGCCGTCTCCTTTCGTTATATGAATTCCATTGTACTATACCACAATTCCTCATTGGTTACAACAAAGGTTACAAACCTGTTATCTTTTTCGTTCGGTTGGCAAGGGGCGCCAATGTGGCAAAGATATTTTTGCGCAGTTTAACCAATTCCGGCATTCGGTATATTTGTCCTTCGACACGCATATAGTGTGTCGAGACGAAAAGGAGTGGATGCTATGGAACAGCTGTTGCAAAAGGAGAAAATCGCGATTACCGAGTCGGTGCTGGATGCTACTGAGGAATATGCGATCAGCGGCGACTTTATTTTGCCGGAATATTGCCCCGACGTGGCGGTGGTGCTCAAGTGCGTGATCACACCGCGACTGCATAACCGCCGCTGGAATGGGGACGCTTTTAACGCAGACGGCATCGCGGTGGTGCGTATTCTGTATCTTGACGAAGAGCGCGTGTGCGTGCGGGAGGCGGAATTTACCCAGCCAATCAACTGCACGCTGCGTGGGCAGAGCGGCTGTGAGACGGTGCCAGTGCAGGTATGGATGACGCAGGATTATGTCAATTGCCGCGCGGTCAGTCCGCGGCGGATCGAGGTCCGCGCGGGATTTACGTTAAAAGCTCGCGCCGAGAGAGCAAAGACGATCGAGATGCCTTATGCTTCGGCGCAGGAGCATCTGTATACCAAGAGCATCGCGAAAACGCTGAGCGCGCCGCTGGCCTTCGGCGAAAAAAGCATTACCGTCAATGAGATCTTGTCGTTTGACAGCGGACTACCCGCGGCGGAGCAGCTGCTTGGCGGCGATTGCAGCGCTGCGGTATCTGAGGTCAAGCTGCTGACCGATAAAGCGATCGTGAAAGGGCAGATATACCTGCATCAGTTGTATACCGATGACAGTGTGGGCGGTACAACGTTTGTGTTGGAGTATACGCTCCCGTTCAGTGCGATCATTGATGCCGAGGGCGTGCGTGATGGACAGCTGCATATTGCGCAGGTCAGCCTTCTGTCCGACACGGAGGAATGCGTTGCCGGTGAGGGAGGGAAGAATACAGCGCTCAGTTTCAATGCCAAGCTGCTCATTCAACTCACAACATACGAGAAAACGTCCGTGAAGCTGATAACGGATGCCTATCATCCGCAGTATCCTGTGTCTCTGAGTGACGACACCCTGTCGGTTTGTTCGCTCGTCGAGGTGCTGCGTCATACCGCGACGGTGCAGAAGAGTGTGGCGCTGCCGAGTGATGGCCTTCGGGAGATCGTAGACGTTTGGGTGATGCCAATGCCGAGCGTTGGACGAGTGGATAACGGACGGGTAGAGCTGACGGCGCCGATGCTTCTGTCGCTGTTAGTAAGAGATGCGGATGGAGCGATCGCCTATTATGAGCGGTCGGAGGATTTTTATATCGAGTGCACGCAGACACATCCTTGCACTTCGTCGGAAATGCTGGTGAAGGCACAGCCGTCGGTGATGGGCTTGAGTTATGCGGCGGTCGGTGACAAGTTGGATGTGCGGCTGACGCTCGTGGTCAATTGCGAGCTGTGGGAGATGGCAGACGAGCGTGTGGTAAGGGATATCACTTTGCAGAGCGAGAAGCCATATCCGATGGATACTACGACGATGAAGCTGTACTATGCCGATGCGGGCGAGAGTGTGTGGGACATTGCTCGCCGCTGTCATACGTCGCCCGACGCCGTGCGGGAGGAAAACGATCTGCGCGAGGAGATCTTGTCGACAAAAACCGTTCTTCTCATCCCTGCGAATTAAGAAAAATCAGCGAGCCGCCCCTCGGGCGGCTCGCTGCGCATTATCGAAGATATTGTAGGATCTCGGCGATGTTTTCTGCCGTGTAGGTGGGGCGAATATCGTTTTGCTGCCACATTTCGTGGGTGGTCTCACCGCTAAACACCAGTACGGTATCAATGCCAGCGTTGACGCCGCAGGCGATATCGGTGTAGATGCGGTCGCCGATCATTACTGCATCCTCAGGCGCGGCACTGAACTTTTGCATCGCGAGGCGCGCCATGGCAGGCTCCGGTTTGCCGATGAAATAGGGGCGCTTGCCTGTTGCGCGCCACAGCATCTCGCAAACACTGCCGCAGTCGGGCACGTAGCCGAACGCGGTCGGGCAGACCCAATCGGGGTTTGTCGCTAGGTAGGTGATGTCCCGCCTGAGCAGAATGCAGGCATCCTCGAGCTTTTGGAACGTGAGTTCGTTGTCGTTGCCCATCAGCAGGCAGTCGATGTCATCTTCGAGATGATCGGTGACGGTAAAGCCACTGTCGGCCAATTCCTTGCGGAAGGAGGCGGTGCCGGCGGCGTAGATCTTGTTACCTGTATAGTTTTCGTGCAGATAGACGCAGGTCGCCATCGTGGAGGTGAAGAAATCCTCCGCTGTCGCCTCGATGCCGAGCCGCACAAGCTTTTGAACGTAAACCTCAACGCTTTTGGAAGAATTGTTGGTCAGAAATAGGTAACGGCCGCCGTTTTCTTTGATCTGATGCAGAAATTCGAGGCATCCCTCGAACAGATCGTCGTCAAGATACAGTGTGCCATCCATATCCAACATAAATAACTTTTTGTGTTTTAATGCGTTCATTCTTTTCACTCCGTTCTTCCATATTATCATACACCACTTGGGAATTTTGTCAACAAAGAAAGGGCGAATTCGATGGATTTTGCTCGATTGGCTACGGCTGCTCCGGCGTTGGAACATATTAATAAATGGGTGTGGGGTCCGACACTGCTGACGCTGGTGCTGGGTGTCGGCGTGTTACTTTCGGTGCGCACGGGCTTTGTGCAGGCACGCCGCCTTGGCCGTGCCATCCGCCTGTTGGGTCATGCGGATGGCGACGGGGAAGGGGTCAGCCCCTTCGCAGTGCTGTGCACGGCGCTGTCCGCCGCTATCGGCACGGGAAACATTGTTGGTGTTGCCACCGCTGTGTCAGCGGGTGGTCCGGGCGCAATCTTCTGGATGCTGGTATCGGCATTCTTCGGAATGGCGACCAAGTTTGCTGAAGGGGTGCTGGCGGTCAGATATCGTGCGGTCGATAAGGGGGAACTTGTCGGTGGACCGTTTTACTATATTGAGCTGGGGATGGGACCGCGCTTTCAGTGGATGGGTAAGCTGTATGCATTGTTTGGTGCACTGGCGGGCTTGCTCGGCATCGGCACCATCACCCAGAGCAACAGCATTACTGCCGCGGCTGAGAGCTTGCTGGATGCCGACTACACGGCGACGTTTGTGCTTGGCGATGCGACCCATTCGTGGGTGTCGGTGTTCGTCGGTGGTGCGGTGACGGTGCTCGCTGCACTGGTCATTCTCGGCGGCATCGGTCGCATCTCCCGAGTAGCAACTGTGTTGGTGCCGCTGATGTTGTGCGTGTATATCAGTGCGATCGGGATGATCTTGTTGGCGAATATTTCCCGCATCCCTGCGGCAGTGTCGCTGATCCTGCGCGCCGCCTTTGCGCCGAGGGCGGTGCTCGGCGCGGCAGTCGGAATTACCGTCAAGCAGGCAATGCGGCTCGGCATCGGACGAGGGATCTTTTCTAATGAGGCGGGAATGGGCACAGAAGCAATCGCCGCTGCCGCCTCGCGCACGACTTCGCCCGTGCAGCAGGGACTACTGTGTATGATGAGCACCTTCATTGATACGGTGGTGCTGTGCACGGTCGCGGGGCTGGCGCTAGTGGTTACGGGTGCTGACCGGCAGAGCGGTCTTGACGGTGTGTCGATGACTGCTTATGCGTGGGCACAGGGACTGCCGTTTCCGCCCGCAGTGTCGCGGTTGTTGCTGGTCATGTGTTTAATATTTTTCGCTTTTTCGACGATTCTCGGGTGGAGCTTTTACGCTGAGCGGTGTATGCGCTATCTTTGTGGCGGCCGCACAGCGTGGATGCGGGGCTATCGGTTCGCCTATATTGCGGCGGTGTTTATCGGCCCGTATCTGTCGGTGTCATCGGCTTGGGCTGTGGCAGATATCTGCAATGGTTGTATGATGTTCCCGAATTTAGTTGCACTGTTGTCGTTAAGTGGGGTGGTTGCGCGCGAAGCGCGGGAGGTTTTCGGTCGTGATGCGAAAAAACTCACAAAAAAAGGCAAAAAACCGCTTGACGGCAGACGAAAAGGCTGATATAATATTGAAGTTCATGAGATGTGGACAATCCTTGCCTCGCACAAGATGCGAGGCCATCAGACCATAAGGAGGTGCAACAATATGCCCACAGTCAAAGCTTCCTACGAGGCGGTATTCATTTTCTCCCTCAAGGCGGGGGAAGAGGCGGTTGCCGAACTCAAGGAGAAATTTCGTGCGCTGATCGAGCAGAACGCGGAGATCGGCGAGGTCGATGAGTGGGGCAAGCGCAAGCTCGCTTACCTGATCGACGATGAGGCGGAAGGCTTCTACGTGCTGTACAACTTTGTCAGCGGTCCGGCTTTCCCGGCGGAGCTCGAGCGTGTCAGCGGTATCACCGATGGCGTGCTTCGTTCCATGGTTGTCCGTAAGAACGAGGAATAAGGAGGGAATACTATGAACTCAATCTGCTTAATGGGTCGTTTGACCGGTGATCCGGAGCTTAAGACCACCCAGAGCGGCGTCTCCTTGACCAATTTCAGCGTGGCGGTAGATCGTCGTTCAAAGGATCAGGAGCGGCAGACCGATTTCATCAATTGCGTAGCTTGGCGTTATACTGCTGAGTTTATTACCCGCTATTTCCGTAAAGGGCAGCGAATTGCTGTGCAGGGCTCTTTGCAGTCCCGCAGCTACACCGCGAACGACGGCAGTAAGCGTACTGTCTACGAGGTCGTGGTCGACAATGCATTTTTCTGTGAGTCCAAGGGCGGCCAGACCGCCGGGGCTCCCAACTACGATTCTCAGATCCCGCAGGTCAGCGAGGCGAGACCCGCCTTCTCCACCGCCAACACCGGCGATTTCGAGGAGATCCTCACCGATGAGGAGCTGCCCTTCTAAGGGCACGAGAACAGTTGACTATTGAGTAAAGGAGGCCTTCATCATGGCTGAAAGAACCGAACGTCCCGAGCGCCCCATGCGCGGCCGTAAAGGTCATCGCAAGGTGTGCCAGTTCTGCGTCGATAAGATGGATTACATCGATTACAAGGATGTTGCTCGTCTGCGCCGCTACATGTCCGAGCGTGCCAAGATCCTGCCCCGTCGTGTGACCGGCACTTGCGCCCGCCATCAGAGAGATCTGACCACCGCGATCAAGCGTGCCCGTCAGATCGCTCTGGTACCTTTTGTGACCGACTAAATCGATACAGAAAAAATCGCCCGTTCCGATCGGAACGGGCGATTTTTCGTTATCCGATTTTATTGGTGTGATCCGCACCGCAGGGGAGCGGCGAGGAGAGTGTCAGCGCGTGCAGGTCGGTCGCGCGGCATTCGAGCGCGAACAACGCCTGCGCCTCAGCGGACAGCTCGCGCACCTGCGCGGTGCGGGTGAGGATCGGCCGGGTAGGTGTGGTGGCGGAGAGGATCTCCCTCCCTCGTTCGTTCATCGCAAGAACGCGGATGTAGGGCGGTGTGGAATAGGTCTCCTCACTCGGTATGCCCAGCAGTGCCGCCCACAGCGCGCGGCGTAGTCGTGCCGCGGGATAACGGCGGGTCTTCACTGCTTCGAGCAGCTCGGTGTAGCTTGCTGCGGTGCGGGAGGCTTGGTGGAGACGATACTCCAGCCCCTCGGAGATGTAGGGCAGTGCCGCGAAGTCGGCAAGCGACATCGCACGCAGACGGGCGACCAGGGCGTGCTCCAACACATCCGTTCGGGTGGCGATGTGTCCTGCCGCCACTGCTTTTTCGAGGATCTTCGCCGACCCGTTCGGCATACACGCCATCGCTTCGTCGACTAGTCCTTCCCGTATCAGCCAGCGCAGATGACTCGCGCTGGCGGTGTTGTCGCAGATCTCGGTCGCGTTGTGTGCCGTGCCGACTCGTTTGAGCGTGTGGAAGGAGAAGCTCGCCCCAATCTTTGCAGTGGCGCGGATATATTCCAGCCCCAGTGTGTTGTTTGGGCTCTCCAATAGGGCGGCAAGGCTGTCCACTTTACACATCTCTGCCGCCTTTTGCCGTGCGGCGGCGTAGGGGATGCCGGTGGCGAGTGCCTCCTTGAGTGCCATTTTGTAGACAGGTGTGTCGGTGAGCGCGGCGAGCTCTTGCAGGGCGGCTGTATCGCCACATTCACTACCAAAAGAGAGGGTGTCCACGCCCCCGAGCGCGTGCAGAATGGACACGCCGCCGAGAGTAAACCGCTCGGCGGGAGCCATCGCGAAGGGGAGCGGGTTTTCCAGCACGAGATCGACACCGCAAGCCAGCGCCATTTGCGCACGATCAAATTTTGTCAGCAGCGCGGGTTCGCCGCGCTGGGTGAATGAGCCGCTGATGACGGTGGCAATGTGGGTTGCGCCATCGGCTCGCACGCTGTCGATGTGCGCTTTGTGCCCGTTATGGAACGGATCGTATTCCGCAATAATGCCCGCAATACGCAAAAATATCCCTCCTCAGCAAATAATGGTTGAAATTCTTATACAAATCAGTTATTATATAATACGACGTTTTGCCAATAAAATCAATAAGGAGTCTTGAAAATGAAAGTTTTGGTTATTAACGCGGGCAGCTCCTCTCTGAAATATCAGCTCATTGATATGGAAGGCGAGAAGGTTCTCGCGAAGGGTATTTGCGAGCGCATCGGTCTTGACGACGGCATTTTCACGCATAAAGCGTACGGTAATGCGTGGAAGTCCACCCCCACGATGCGCAACCACACCGAGGCGTTTGCGCAGGTGAGGCTCGCTCTCACTCAGGGCGAGGGCAAGGTCATTGACGATCTGTCCGAGGTCAACGCCATCGGTCACCGTGTGGTGCAGGGCGGCGCGAAATACGATTGCTCGGTCGTCATCAACGACGAGGTCATTAAGGATATCGAGGCTTACAAGGCGCTTGCACCTCTGCACAACCCGGCTGCTCTGCAGGGCATCGAGGCGGCTACCGCCACCTTCGGCAGCGAGATCACGCAGGTTGCGGTGTTCGACACCTCGTTCCATCAGACAATGGAGCCCAAGGCGTATATGTTCGGTCTGCCGTATGAGTATTACGAGAAGTACGGAGTGCGCCGTTACGGCTTCCACGGCACCTCTCATCGCTATGTCAGCGCGCGTTGCGCTGAGTTGCTTGGCGGTGCTGAGGGCAAGCGCATCATCACCTGCCATATCGGCAGTGGCTCGTCCTTCGCCGCCATCAAGGACGGCAAGGTGGTCGACACCACGATGGGTATGACCCCTCTGGACGGCTTTATGATGGGCACCCGTTCGGGCGGCTTCGATCCCTCGGTCGTCACCTTCCTGATGGAGAAGGAGGGTCTGACCCCGAAGCAGATGGACGATATTATGAACAAGAAGTCGGGTATGCTCGGCATCTCCGGTCAGTTTAACGACGATCGAGACATCGACGCGGCAATTAAGCGCGGCGACGAGCGTTCCAAGCTCGCGTGGGATATGCGTTCCTATCAGATCATCAAGTATATCGGCTCGTACGTCGCCGCGCTCGGTGGTCTGGACGGTCTGGTGTTCACTGCGGGCGTCGGCGAGAACCAGCCGAAGCTGCGTGCCGAGGTCATCGAGGCACTCGGCTATCTGGGGATGAAGCTCGACGCGAAGGCGAACGAGGTCCACGGTCAGGAGATGCTCATCACCGCTGCGGATTCTACCATCCCTGCCTGGGTTATCCCCACGGACGAGGAAATGGTTATCGCTCGCGACACCGCCGCTCTGGCGTAAATCAAATCAACCAAATAAAAAGCGAGAGGCAACCGCCTCTCGCTTTTTGCTTTATAAAATATGCCCGATAATACACACAAACTGCAGGATGCTTCCTGCCACCACAAACAGATGGAAGATTGAGTGCATATACCGCATTTTCTTACCGAGACCGTATAATACCGCGCCGACGGTGTAGGTGATGCCGCCTGCGAGTAGCCACAGCAGTCCCGTTAGTGGAATGGTCTCAATCGCGACTTCTGCCGCGAGCACGATGCACCATCCCATCCCGATATAGCAGATCATCGAGAGCACGCTGTATTTTTTGAGATCGATGGCGGTGAAGGTCGTCGCCATCGCCGCGAGTCCCCATACGATGCCGAACAGCACCCACGCCCACGCTGGGTGAGCGGGACGGATGCAGCACAGCAGGATGGGGGTGTAGGTGCCGCCAATAAGGAAGTAGATGGTGCAGTGGTCTAGCACCTGCATTACCTTCTTTGCCATCGGGGCGTGAAGCCCGTGGTAGACGCTGGACATCGTGTACAGAGCGATCATCGAGCAGCCGTAAATAGCGGCGGAAACGATGCTCCATACATTATGGTGCAGGATCGCCACTGCCAGACAGGCGAACAGGGCGATCACGCCGAAACCGCCGCCGAAGATGTGGGAGACCATATTGAAGATCTCCTCGCCACGGGTGTAATCGGGTAACTGCCGATCGGATAGTCTTGTGCGGGTCAAGTGCTTACTTCCTTTCTTCGCCGACGAAGAACAGCGCGAGCGTACCGGGGCCGGAGTGAGAGCCGATGACGGGGCCGACGTAGGTGATGATTTGCGTCTCGACGCCGTGCTCCTTCTTCATCAGATTCGCCAGCTCTTTGGCGTCCTCCTCACAATCACCGTGAGAGATGAACACCGTGCCGTTCTTGTGATCGGATGCAAGCTCGGTGTATTTGTCAGCCAGTGCCTGGATCGCCGCCTTACGGCCGCGCACCTTGGAACGGCTAATGAGATGGCCATCGTTGTCCATAAAGAGGATCGGTTTAATGCCGAGTAGTCCGCCGACGAATGCCACCGTCGGGCTGACACGGCCACCGCGCTTGAGGTATACCAGATCGTCCACCGTGAACCAGATGCACAGGCGCATCTTCATCCCCTCGGCGAAGGCTGCGGCTTCTTCGATGGTGGCCCCTTTTTCCTTTTCCTTGAGTGTCAGGTAGACGAGCATACCGTGTCCCGCCGATGCGGCGAGGCTGTCAACGGCGATGAGCTTGCGCTCGGGATATTGCTCCTGCAGCTCCTCGGCGGCAATGCGGCCGGAGTTATAGGTAGTGCTCAGGCCCGAGGAGAAGCCTATGTACAGCACGTCGTTACCTGCTTTGAGTTCCTGCTCGAATGCTGTCTTGAATTCCTCGACATTGACAGCCGATGTCTTGGCAGAAGCGCCCTCGCGCATTTTCTGATAAAAGTCCTTTTCGCTCATATCGCGGTTGGTGTAGCTTTTCTCGTCACCATCGAAGAGGAAGCGCAGGTCGCAGTGTTTGACGCCCCATTGAGCTAGAATTTCGGGGGTAATGTCACAGCCGGAATCGGTGTAAATAACATAGTTACTCATAAAATAGTCTCCTTGTCTGTTGTGATACGGGTTCGTATAAAAGAAAAACGCCGCTCGGGACTTGTTTTCCCGACCGAACTGCCGTAACCAGTATACATGCTTGGCGGGGTAATAGCAACCTACTGTTAAATAACGAGACTAAACCGCGGGTTTTCGTACGGTAGAGTTGAAATTGACGAACTCTACTGTGGGTAGAGTGACAAAATCGGGCAGAAATCGGCGGCTTAACCGTCGGCTTCTGCCCGATCCGTCGCGGTTCAGCGGTCCCGTTCCTTGGGGGACGAGAACAGCAGAGAGATGCACCAGATGCCCGCGAGACCGACGAGGGTGAAGATAATTCTTGCCCACAGAGTGCCGGCACCGCCGCAGATCCAGCCGACGAGGTCAAACTGAAACAGACCGATGCTGCCCCAGTTGAGTGCGCCGATGATGGTGAGTGCGAGAGCGATCTTGCTGATCATACGAAAAACTCCTTTCGGTTGTTTGGGTATTGCGGATATTGGAAGTATGCGTAAATTTGCGAAAAATATGCAATATAAGCCTTTCTTTTTTTGCCGGACTGTGTTACAATAGAGAAAATTTTATTGCGCGGAGGTTTTGTTATGCGTGCAGTGATCACAGTTGTCGGTAAGGACGCAGTCGGCATTCTTGCAAAGGTGTCGACCAAGTGCAGTGAGCATCAGATCAATGTGATGGAGGTCACCCAGTCCATCGTGCAGGATATGTTTGCGATGATTATGATGGTGGATATTACAAAGAGCACCATTCCGTTCACGCAGCTCGTAGATGAGATGATGGAGATGGGACGGAAAAATAATCTCGTCATCCACTGTATGCACGAGGATATTTTCAACGCAATGCACACGATTTGAGGATTGGCAATATGATTAACGTAAAGGATATTCTTGAAACCATCACGATGATTCAGGACGAAAACCTGGATGTGCGCACCATCACGATGGGGATTTCTCTGCTCGATTGCTGTGACAGCGACGTCGATCGGATGTGCGCGAAGGTGTATGATAAGATCACCCGCTCGGCTAAGGATCTCGTGCGCACGGGTGAGTCGCTCGAGAAGGAGCTCGGCATCCCGATCATCAATAAGCGCATCTCCATCACCCCCGCGGCGATGGTGCTCGCCGCCTGTGAGGATCGCGATGCGGTGAAGCTCGCGAAAACCCTCGAGCGCGCCGCAGTCACTTGCGGTGTCAACTTCCTTGGCGGCTTTTCCGCGCTGGTGCACAAGGGCTTTTCCGCAGGCGACCGTGAGCTGATAGAGGCAATCCCGCAGGCGCTTGCCGAGACTGAGCACATCTGCGCGTCGGTCAACATCGGCTCGACCAAAGCGGGCATCAATATGGACGCCGTCGGGCTAATGGGACGCGTGATTCGACAGTCGGCTCAGCTCACCGCCGATCGCGGCTGTATCGGTCCCGCGAAGCTGGTGGTACTGTGCAATGCTCCCGAGGATAACCCCTTTATGGCGGGTGCGTTCCACGGCGTCGGTGAGCCGGACTGCGTGATTCACGTCGGCGTTTCCGGCCCCGGTGTAGTGCGTGCTGCGCTTGCGAAGGCGGGTAAGGACAAGAATCTCAGTGAGATCGCGGACATTATTAAAAAGACCGCGTTCAAGATCACTCGCACGGGTCAGCTCGTCGCGCAGGAAGCGTCCGCGCGCCTCGGCGTACCGTTCGGCATCGTCGATCTGTCGCTCGCACCGACCCCCGCAGTGGGCGACTCGGTCGCGCATATTCTCGAGGAGATCGGTCTTGAGCAGTGTGGCACCCACGGAACGACCGCCGCGCTCGCCATGCTCAATGATGCCGTTAAGAAGGGCGGCGTGATGGCATCCTCCCACGTCGGTGGTTTGTCGGGAGCATTCATTCCCGTGACCGAGGATGCAGGGATGATCGCCGCCGCCCGAAGCGGCTGCCTGACGATTGAGAAGCTCGAGGCAATGACCGCAGTTTGCTCGGTGGGTCTGGATATGATCAACATCCCCGGCGATACGCCCGCCGAGACCATCTCCGCGATCATCGCGGACGAGGCGGCTATCGGAATGGTCAACTCCAAAACCACCGCTGTGCGTGTTATCCCCGCCATTGGCAAGAGCGTGGGGGAGGAACTCAACTTTGGTGGCCTGCTCGGCGAAGGTCCCGTGATGCCGCTCAATACGGCATCCTCCGCGACCTTTATTCACCGTGGCGGCCGCATTCCCGCCCCGATTCAGAGCCTGAAAAATTAACAAACGAAAAAGCCGATCCGCAAGGATCGGCTTTTTTAGTGGTACGATTCGTACTAGATTATATAGTATGGTACTGTTCGTCGGCGAACATATTCCAGGGAAATGTATGCATGTCAGGTAGCGAGCGATTGCTAATTGTTTCGCCGCTGATGGGGTGAGGGAAGGATACGCGACAGCTCCATAGTGCGAGTGGACAATGACGCAGTCCACCATAGCGGCTATCACCTGCAAGCGGCATTTTGCGCGAGGCGAACTGTACACGGATCTGGTGGGTGCGCCCTGTATGGAGGCGCACCCGAACAAGGCTGAACGTGCCGTTATTGTGTTGAGCTGTCTCGAGCAACTCGTAGGAGAGCTTTGCACGCTTGACGCCGCCGCGCTTGCGATCGACGACATAGGATTTATTCTTTTTCACGTCGTGGTAGAGCAGGTCCTCCATCTCGCCGACAGGCTCAGACGGGCGGCCGCTGACAACGGCGAGGTATTCCTTTATAAATTGGGTGTGATCCTGTACTAAAGAGGACAATAAAGCGGCTGCTTTATCTGTAAAGGCATACACCATTACACCGCCCGCGGCACGATCGAGCCGATGGACCGGTTTGACTGCAAGCCCTTGCGCCTCTAGGCGTTTCGGGATACTGTCGCCGCCGTTTGCGTCAATCTGTGATAGTACGCCGCTTGGTTTTATGATGACAATGAGGTGGCTATCCTGATATAATATCTGTGGCATAATAATCCTTTCGGAAAACGGCTGTGGGATACCCACAGCCGTTTCGATTATCGTTTCATTGTGGCGAGGAACGCCTTGTGCGCCATATACACGTCGATCTTGGATACGATCTCATAGGGTGCGTGCATGCACAGTACGGGCACACCCATGTCGACAGTGTCAACGTCCAGATCGGCGATATACTGCGCTACCGTTCCACCACCACCGGCGTCGACCTTGCCGAGCTCGCCGACCTGCCACAGCACCTTTTCGCCATCCAGTAGACGGCGGACCAATCCCATATATTCAGCGGAAGCGTCGCTTGTGCCGGACTTGCCGCCGCCGCCTGTGTATTTGGTGATGCATACGCCGTAGTTGATCTGTGCGGCGTTGCTGCGTACCATCACATCGGGATAGATGGGATCGAGTGCGGCGTTGACGTCCGCGGACAGGCAGATGGACTTGGACAGCACGTGATGGCCTTTTTCGCCGAAGGCCGCTGCCAGATCGTCGATAAAATACGGCAGGAAGGCGGATTTCATACCGGTGTTGCCGGCGGAACCGATCTCTTCCTTGTCAGCAAGGATGGTGACGGCCGTGTACGCGGGCGTGCCGCAGGCGAGTAGCGCGGTCACAGCGGGGTAGGCACATACGCGGTCATCATGACCATATGCGCCGATCATACTGCGATCGAGGCCGACGTCCTTCGCGCGAAACGCGGGGACGATCTCCAACTCCGCGGACAGAAAGTCCGTTTCGATGATGCCGTATTTTTCGTGCAGGATGTTGAGAATGTTGAGCTTGACCGACTCGCTTTCGTCGTCGTGACGGAAGGCGCGCGAGCCGATGAGCAAGTTGAGATCCTCGCCGCGGATGACCTCGCCTGCGGGGCGCTTCATCTGTTCGCGGCCGAGGTGCGGCAACAGGTCAGTAATGCAGAACACGGGATCGTTCTCGTCTTCGCCAATGTTGACGGTGACCGAGGAGCCGTCCGCTCGGATAATTACACCGTGCAGCGACAGCGGGATGGTGGTCCACTGGTATTTCTTGATGCCGCCGTAGTAGTGGGTATCAAAGTAGGCAAGCTCGCTGTCCTCGTAAAGCGGGTTAGGCTTGAGATCGAGGCGGGGAGAGTCGATATGCGCAGCGGCAATGGTGACACCATCGGCGACGGGGCGCGAGCCGATGACTGCGAGCATCAGCGCTTTGCCACGGTTGTTGACGTACACCTTGTCACCGGCTTTTAACGGAGCATTCGCATCAAAGGGGACAAAACCGGCGGCCTCAGCCATCTCGATGGCGGCAATGACGGCCTCACGCTCGGTTTTCGCCTTGTCGAGGAAGGTTTTGTAATCTTCGCAGTAGGCGTCCGCTGCGGCGATCTCTTCAATGCACAACTTTTTGCTGCCATTCTCGGGATTGTAGCTCAGTTTCTCTTTGAGCAGCTCGGCAGCGGTCTTTTCCTTCTTGTTTTCCATAGTGCAACCATCCTTTACGGTATATTGTAGAGTTCTTGGTATTGTTTGCGGGCGTTCTGCACCCGCTGAACGTATTCGGCGGTCTCGGGATAGGGGATTGTGTGAAGACGTACCCCGTCGGCAGAGTAGGCGGGGTTTTTAAGCCATTCGCCGACACGACCGATCCCTGCGTTGTATGAGGCAAGGAGCGTTTCGGTGTTTTCGAATTGTTCCCTCAAAAGGGTGATTACATACACGCCGTAGTGAATATTCACCTGCGGATTGTACAGATCCTCGGCGGTGTATTTTCCGTGCTCACCGGCGCGATTCAGTGCCCATTCGAGTGTGCTGTCGGTGAGCTGCATAAGCCCTTTAGCGCCAGCAGAGGAGGTCACCTGCGGTTGAAAGCTGCTCTCGGTGTGGATAATCGCGTAAATGAGCGATGGCTCCACGCCGAATTGTTCGCTCGCGGCGGTAACTTCTTCTGCGAATTGCATCGGGTAAACCGCGGAATAATAGCGTTTGTATCCGTAGTTTAGCAGCAGAGTACCGAGCAGCAGAATTAAAGCCGTCACCACGGTGATCCATAAAACGGTGCAGAATTTGCGGATTATTTTCGCCATATCAGCAGCACCGCCTTATCTCGTCGGCGATGATCGCTTTGGCTTTTTCGATAAGTGCCTCGGTGGTGGTGTCGTTGACCAGCACCGTCACCCCGTCACGCGTGTAAAAAGCGTCGTCCGGCTGCGCGTTCATTCGCAGTAATGCTGCATCGCGGTCGATCCCGTCCCGCACCATAATGCGCGAAAGGCGCATCTCGGTGGGCGCCGTGACGGCAAGGATGCGGTCGCACAGCGCGTCCGCACCCGCTTCGTATAACAGCGGTGCATCCAGTACGGCGAGCGGGTGTCCCGCGTCGGCGAGATCTTCGAGCTGCTGTTTGATCGCCGCCATAATGGCGGGGTGGGTGATGCTGTTGAGCAGCGCCGCGGTCTCGGGGGTTGCAAAGGCGCGCTTTGCCAGCGTCTTGCGATCTAGGCTGCCGTCGGTGTGCAGGATATCGTCACCGAACGCGGCACACAATGCCTTGAGACAGTCAGTATTCGGCTCGGTTACTTGCCGTGCCACGCGGTCAGCGTCGACAATCGGCACGCCTGCTTCGCGGAACACGTCGGCTACGCAGGATTTGCCCGCACCCGTTGGACCGGTCAGCCCGATGACGCGGATGGTGTTGATGATGTCGAATGCGGCGGCGCGGATAAGGCGGTTGTACACAGCCAGACCGACCCCTTGCGGGCGGGGAGAGGCGGCGTAGACGGTTTTTGCCCCCAGCTCATCGAGCTGGCGCAGGGCGTCAAATAACCGATGTGCTTGCTCGAGTGGGTTGTCTCGGTGCCCGTAAGACACGCACGGCACACGCAGATGTGGGATGTCCTCATCAAAGCACAGTGCCGCAACGCCGTCATCGGCGTGGGCGTTCACATAGTCGATATACGCCGCGGCGGTGCCTTTGACCAGCCGCACCTGCGCCTTGGGCGCATAATGCTTATATTTCATTCCCGGGGATGCGGCGGTTGCGCCCTTTTTGAGTGCATGGGTGACCGCCTCGTCGATCTCGATCGGGCCGAGGACCTCCTCGAGCATTTCGGGGGTGATGCCGCCCGGCCGGAGCAAGCGCGGTTTGTCGCCGCACAGGCTGACGACGGTAGATTCTACGCCGACGGCGCTGTCTCCACCGTCGAGCACCGCGGCGATGCGCCCTTGCATATCCTCCATCACGCGCGCGGCGTTGGTGGGACTGGGCGAGCCGGATCGGTTCGCCGAGGGGGCAGCGAGGGGACATCCGCTGTGCAGGATGACCGCCTGCGCCACGGGATCGGATGGGAACCGCACCGCGACGGTGGAAAGACCTCCGCGCACCTCGTTCGGGATATGGTCGGCGGCGGGGAGGATGATGGTCAGCGGTCCCGGCCAATACGCCTCGGCCAAGCGACGCGCGTTATGGGGGATACCTTTAACGAGCGGCGTCCAGTCGGCGATGTCCGCGATGTGTACGATGAGCGGGTTGTCCATCGGTCGATCCTTGGCGGTGAAGATGGACGCCACCGCCTTGGGGTTGAGCGCATCTGCCGCGAGTCCGTACACCGTCTCGGTCGGGACAGCCACCAACTGACCGTCCCGCAGTAAGCGGGCAGCCTCGTTAATGCCTTCGGTTGTTGGTTTTAGCAGCTGCGTGTTCATAGGATTACCTGTCACTTTTCTGATTGTTTAAGTTTTTCTGCGCGGTCGGCGGTGATGAGTGCGTCGATGATCTCGTTTAGATCGCCGTCCATGATCGTGTCGATCTTATACAGCGTTAGTCCGATGCGGTGATCGGTGACGCGTCCTTGCGGGAAGTTGTAAGTGCGGATGCGCTCGCTGCGGTCACCTGTACCGACCTGCGCCTTGCGGTCGGCGGCGATGGCAAACTGCTGTTCGAGCTGCTTCTGCTCGAGCAGGCGGGAGCGAAGCACCCGCATCGCCTTATCCTTGTTTTTGTGCTGACTTCGCTCGTCCTGACATTCCACCACCGTGCCGGTTGGCAGATGGGTAATGCGGATAGCGGATTCGGTCTTGTTGATGTGCTGCCCGCCCGCACCGCTGGAGCGGTAGGTGTCGATCTGCAGATCGGCGGGGTTAATATCGAACTCAACCTCTTCCGCCTCGGGCAGCACCGCCACCGTGACGGTGGAGGTGTGGATGCGCCCGCCCGTTTCGGTCTCGGGCACGCGCTGGACGCGGTGCACGCCGCTCTCAAATTTGAAGCGGCTGTACGCACCCTGACCCGTGATCATAAAACTGACTTCCTTGTAGCCACCGAGTTCGGTCTCATTCGCGCCGACGATCTCGGTCGAGAACCCCTGCTTCTCTGCATACATCGCATACATTCGATAGAGAGAGCCTGCGAACAGCGCCGATTCCTCGCCTCCCGCGCCTCCGCGAATCTCGACGATAACATTGCGTTCGTCGTTAGGATCCTTCGGCAACAACAAGATTTTCAGTTCTTCGTTCAGCCGCGCGATGGTCTGCTTGCAGTCGGTGTATTCCTGCTGTGCCAGCTGGCGCAGTTCCTTGTCGTCGCCCGCCTCGGCGATCAGCTCCTCGGCGTCGGCGAGCTGAGCCTTCGCGTTTTTGAATTCCGCGTAAGCTTCGGCGATGGGCTGCAGCTCGCGGCTTTCCTTCATCAGCCGCGCAAACAGCTCGGGCTGTACGGTGACGGTGGGATCGTATAAGTTTTGCCCAATTTCTTCATAGCGTCGGGCAATGGCTTCCAGTTTTTCCAGCATCGGTTATCCGCCTTTCTCATAGTATGAACATATGAGGGCAGTCTACTCCTGTCGTTCAATGCGGCGGATGTTCTTTTCCACCTTAAGTCGGGGGAGCATCATCTCGTGATCGCACCCGAGACAGCGCAGGCGAAAATCCATACCGATGCGCAGTACCTCAAAACGCTTATTACCGCAGGGGTGGTTTTTCTTCATTTCGATAATATCGCCCACGTGCACATCCATAGTCTTTCGCCTCCAAATGTGTATTATTAAAATATTTTACCATATTTTTATGTTTGGTGCAATGCTGTTTGCGCAGAAATTCGGTATATTTTTTGGGCTGAGCGAGATACTATTGCAGAGAAACACATATGGTGCTTCTCATAAACGAGTCACAGGAGGGAATAAGAATGGATCAGTTTAAGCAGAACGATCAGAACCGCAAGAACAACCAGGATCAGAATCGTAAAAACAACAACGATCAGAACCGCAAGAACAACCAGGACCAGAACCGCAAGAACAACAACGACCAGAACCGCAAGAATAACGACCTGTTCTAATGCAAAAACCGCCGGCTTATGTCGGCGGTTTTTTATTCTTTATCGATTTCTTGCAGGATCGTAGGTATGAGCACCTTGAGTCGATCGCGCAAACGGCGCTGCTTGTCCGTCGGGGCGGTGCCCGCAATGGTCACGACCAAATCATCCTGCAGGATCACCCGCGGGAAGAGGAATGTGCCGTAGTCAGCGGGCGAGGTAACGTTGACAGGGATGTTTTTCGCCTTACATTCTGTCGCGATGCGGATGTTCAGCTCGTTGTCCTCTGTCGCCGCGATGCATATCTGGGCATTGGTGCAGTCGCCGCGGAAATACTTACGCGGGATATGGCGCACAGTGTTCTCCTCGCTCATCTGTTTAAGTGCAGGGCAGAGGTCGGGGCTGATAACGGTCACCTTGGCACCGAAGCGCAGCAGTACCGCGGCGCGGCGTGCCGCAGCCTCACCGCCGCCGAAGACGGTGCAGTTGTTTCCAACGATATCAATGTGTAAAGGGAAACCGATTGACATACTCTGCCACCGCCTTTCTTAAAAATCTCCTTTCACAATATATCATTTACCTAAGCCACTTACAAGTCGCATCTTCGACAATTTTTCCGTGTCGACTATGGTGAATGTGAATAAATGACACCTTTTCTGTATAAGTGGCAGCAGATGGGGAACACTGTCCTTGACATTGACAGAGAGGGAGAGACGTATGAACATTCACGAAACCTCACGCTTTAAGCGTTTTATCAACGGGCGAGGATTTTATGTGGCGTTAGCGGTGTGCCTGCTGGCGGTCGGCGGTGTCGCGGTGGCGACCTTCGGCGAGACGCTGTTCGTTCGTGAGAGCGGGGAGTCGTCACCGAATTCCGAGACGACTCCCGTTGAGCAGATTGTCAGCGACCTGCCCGATGACCGCAAGACGACCACGACGACCACCACGACGACCTCAACTACGACCACGACGACCACGGCGGCAGCCGATCTGTATATTTTGCCGTTCGGCAACGCTGTGCAGAAGGCATATAGTGACGGCAAACCCGCATATTCTGAAACGATGGGGGACTGGCGCACCCACGACGGCGCCGATTTCGCAGGCGAGCTTGGACAGAAGGTGAAGGCGCTCGCTGATGGCAAGGTGACAACGGTGACCGAGAACCCGCTGTGGGGGACGGTGATCACTGTGGATCACGGGATGGAGGTCATTTCCCACTATTATGGCGTTAAATCCGCCGTTAAAGCGGGCGACAGCGTCAAGGTTGGCGACCTACTCGGCACGCTGACCGCAATTCCTTGCGAGTCTGCTGAGGGGCCGCATCTGCATCTCGAGATGAGCATCGATGGTAAGACTGTTGATCCCGTCGCCGCGATCGGGCTTGAGGTACGCTATATCGAGGCTGCTGAGACGAAAAAGACCGAATAAATCCTGCCCTCGGAAATCTCGCTGCATCTTTATGATGCGGCAGGAAACGGTCAGAGGGGCAACGGGAGACCGCCGAACAAATTTCGGCGGTCTCTTTTTTATAAAAATGAGTTGACAAATGAGACTGTTTCGCCTATACTAATTAAGGTAAAAGCTGTGACGGAGAAAAATGGGAATTTTGCCGCGACAGAGAGGGCGATCGGAGCATACGCTTCGCTGTGAGATCGCCTCGCGTGTCAAGCCTGTGAGCCACTCCCGAGCCTCGCTGCGATGAGCGGCGGCGTGTTGTTCGCGTTAAGGACAGTCGAGTGGTGCGGCATACGTCGTACAATTTGGGTGGTACCACGGATCCTCCGTCCCATGTTTGGGCGGGGGCTTTTTTTATTGCAAGAAAGGATGCTGAACATTATGGCAAAAGAACTCAAAAAGTATGGAGTAAACGAATTGCGTGAGATGTATCTCTCATTCTTTGAGAGCAAGGAGCATCTGCGCCTGCCGAGTTTCTCGCTCGTGCCGCAGAACGACAAGAGCTTGCTGCTCATCAACGCCGGTATGACGCCGCTCAAGCCCTATTTCACGGGCGCGGAGATCCCGCCGCGCAAGCGGGTGACCACCTGTCAGAAGTGTATCCGCACGGGCGATATTGAGAATGTCGGTAAGACCGCGCGTCACGGTACTTTCTTTGAAATGCTGGGCAACTTCTCCTTTGGTGATTATTTTAAGACCGAGGCGATCCACTGGTCGTGGGAATTCCTCACCGAGGTGGTGGGGCTTGATCCCGAGCGTCTGTTCCCCTCGGTATATCTCGAGGACGACGAAGCGTTTGACATCTGGAACAAGGAAGTCGGCATCCCCGCCGATCGCATTTTCCGCTTCGGTAAGGAGGACAACTTCTGGGAGCACGGCGCGGGTCCCTGTGGTCCCTGCTCGGAGATCTACTACGATCGCGGCGAGCGCTACGGCTGCGGTAAGCCCGACTGTAAGGTCGGCTGTGAATGCGACCGCTATATGGAAGTGTGGAACAACGTTTTCACCCAGTTCGAGAACGACGGAAACGGCAACTACACTACCCTCGAGCAGAAGAATATCGACACCGGTATGGGCTTGGAGCGTCTCGCGGTCGTGGTGCAGGACGTCGACTCCATCTTCGATGTGGATACCCTGCACGCCCTGCGTCAGCGCGTGTGCGATATGGCGGGCAAGACCTACAAAGAGAACTATAACGACGATGTATCCATCCGTCTGATCACCGATCACATTCGTTCGGCGACCTTTATGATCTCCGACGGTATCATGCCCACCAACGAGGGGCGCGGCTACGTGCTGCGCCGCCTTATCCGTCGCGCGGCGCGCCACGGCCGTCTGCTCGGTATCGAGGGGCAGTTCCTTGCTCAGCTCAGCGAGACGGTTATTGCGGGCTCGAAGGACGGTTATCCTGAGCTCGCGGAGAAAAAGGATTTCATCCTCAAGGTGCTGAATAACGAGGAGACCCAGTTCAACAAGACCATCGACCAGGGGCTGCGCATTCTCGCGGATATGGAGGAGGAGCTGCGGCAGAGCGGCGGCAAGACGCTAGACGGTGTCTCCGCGTTTAAGCTGTACGATACTTATGGTTTCCCGCTCGATCTGACCAAAGAAATTCTCGAGGAGAAAGGCTACACCCTCGACGAGGAGGGTTTCAAGACCGAGATGGACAAGCAGCGCACCCGTGCGCGCGAATCCCGCGGCGTGACCAACTATATGGGCGCGGATGCGACGGTATACGATCTGATCGATGCCGGGGTAACCACCACGTTCGTTGGCTACGATAAACTCACCACCGATGCGACCGTGACGGTGCTCGCGGGCGAGGATGAGCTGACCGATACCCTGATGGAGGGTCAGCGCGGCACCGTATTTACGGATGAGACCACTTTCTATGCCACGATGGGCGGTCAGGAAGGCGACCGTGGACACATTGTCGGTAAAAACGGCAAATTCGAGGTTACCGAGACCATCAAGCTGCGTGGCGGTAAGGTTGGTCATGTGGGTGTTGTTATTGGAGGAATGTTGTCTACCGGCGATGAGGTGGAGATGATTGTGGAAAGCGGCAATCGTCAGTTGACCTGTAAGAATCACTCCGCGACCCACCTGCTACAGAAGGCGCTGCGCACCGTGCTCGGTAATCACGTTGAGCAGAAGGGTTCGCTCGTGACCTCGACCCGTCTGCGGTTTGACTTTGCGCATTTCCAGGCGATGACCGCTGAAGAACTCGCCGAGGTGGAGGCGCTGGTCAATGCGCAGATTGCGGCGGATCTTACGGTGGCGACCGCCGAGATGACGGTCGACGAGGCCAAGAAGGCGGGCGCGACCGCGCTGTTCGGCGAGAAATACGGCGACACCGTGCGTGTGGTGTCGATGGGCGACTTCTCGAAGGAGCTGTGTGGTGGTACGCACGTGTCGCACACCGGACAGATTACGACCTTTAAGATCCTCAGCGAGGGCGGCGTCGCAGCGGGCGTGCGCCGCATCGAGGCGTTGACCGGTGAGAGCGTACTGGCGTATTACGCTGCGCTTGAGGCGAAGATGAGCCGTATTGCCGCAACACTCAAGGCAAAGGATAACGAGGTTGAGGACAGAGTTGCGCACCTGCAAGCGCAGGTCAAGGAGCTGTCTGCTGAGAACGAGAGCCTCAAAAACAAGCTCGCACAGAGCGCGATGGGCGACGTGATGGGCAAGGTGCAGGAGATCGGCGGTGTGAAGGTGCTGGCGACCCGCGTGCCGGACGTGGATACCGCCGCGCTTCGCGAGTTGGGCGATCAGCTGCGCGATAAGATCGGCGAGGGCGTGGTCGTGCTGGTGACCACCTTTGCTGAAAAAGTGAGCATCCTCGCCACAGCGACTGCCGGTGCTGTCGCTCTCGGTGTGCATGCGGGCAATATCGTCAAGCAGGTTTCCGCATTGTGTGACGGCAAGGGTGGCGGACGCCCTGACTCTGCGATGGCGGGCGGCAAGGACGTGACCAAAGCGGATGCCGTTATTGCCGCGGTGGCGGATACCGTCGCTGCTATGGTGAAATAATAGGGAGGAGCATCGGTAATGGATTGCTTGTTTTGTAAGATAGCGGCGGGGGATATACCGTCGAAGAAGGTCTATGAGGACGATAAACTGATCGCGTTCTACGACATCGAGCCGAAGGCTCCCGTACACGTGCTCGTTATCCCCAAGACCCATCTCGCGGGTGTGCGCGACGTGACCGCCGACAACAGCACGGTGGTGGCGCACATCTTCGCGACCATCCCGCAGATCGCCGAAAAACTCGGCGTGAGCGATTACCGCATCGTCACCAACAACGGCGCGGATGCAGGCCAGACTGTACAGCATTTGCATTTTCATTTGCTCGCCGGGCGTATGCTCGGTGAGATGGGCTGATGGGCGCTATGCAGGTCGTTGTTGTTGATTTAGAGTGGAACGGCAGTTATTCTAAAAAAGCGCACGGCTATTTCAATGAGATCATTGAGATCGGTGCAGTGAAGCTGGATGGGAATATGCAGGTCGTGGATGAGTTCAGTGAGCAAATCCGTCCCGTGGTGAGCAAAAAGCTGTCCACCATTGTCACGGATCTGACGCATATTAGCGCAGAGGAGCTGGAGGACGGCACGACATTTGCCAAGATGATGCGCCGTTTCGCCGCGTGGATCGGCAGCGAGCCGACCGCGATCCTCACCTGGAGCACCACCGATCTACTTGTGCTGATGGAGAACTGTCGCTTTTTCTACGGCAAGCAAGAAATCCCGTTTTTGGGACACTATATGGACTTTCAGGCCTATGCGCAGGGGCGGATGGGCGTCAGCGACGGACAACAACTCGGGCTCGCGAGGGCGGGAGAACTGCTCGGTATTCCCGAGGACAGCCTGTCCCTGCACCGTGCGATGGATGACAGCCGCCTGACGGCGAAGATCCTGCAGAAGGTTGTCGAGCGGACGTCCTTTGAAGCAGCAATTTTATCGGTGGATGCGGAGTTTTACCGCCGCATTACGTTTAAGACTACCGTTATCAGCGACATCGACAACCCGCTGGTTAAGCGCAGTGAACTCGCGTTTGATTGCCCCGAATGCGGGCGCGAGCTGCGTCGCCGCGGCCAGTGGCGTTTTCGCTCCCGCGCGTTCTGCGCGGAGCTGACCTGCCGCCGCTGCAAGAAGAACTACAACGGCCGCGTGCAGTTCCGCCTCAAATATGAGGGACTGGAAGTACGCAAGAAGTTAAACGAAAAGAAACCGCCCGAGGAACAGCCGCAGACCGTGGCCATCGCCGAGGGCTGAACGCGGACCTGCCTTTTGTCATATCCTGACAAGAGGGGGTGGTGCCGATGCGAAGACGTGGCCTGCGGGCATTCCGCCGCGTGCAGTTCCGCCCGTGGCAACGCGTTCTCGCGGTGCTGCTCGGTCTTTTGGTGATGCTGGGTGTTTGCTTTGTTCACTGTCGCGTGGTGGTGTATGAATACGCCAAGAGCAATGCCGCATGGATGGGGGAAAAGACGACCAACGAGGTCGTTTCCCGCGTAATCGAGGAGAAAAACGAGCTTTGCCGAAGCCTCATTTCCGTCGCCTATAACGATGAGCAGATCTTATCCAATGTGGTGGTGGATTCCGCGGGCATAACAGAGATCAAAACGGCGGCATCGGTCGCGGTGATGGAGGCGCTCGAAAATGCAACGAGCGTAACGGTCGATATTCCGCTCGGTACGTTCCTCGGTCTTGACTGGCTGAGTGGGTGGGGACCTATGATCACGGTACCGATGAGCGCGACACAGAGCGTGTTTACCTCAATTTCATCGTCGCTCGTTGAGGTTGGCATCAACCAATCCGCCTACCGCGTGAACATCCGCGTGCAGGTGAACCTTTGGATCGTCACCCCTGCGGGCTACGCGAGCGTGACGGTAGAGAACGATTTTCCTGTCGCGGAGACGGTGCTGCTCGGCAAGGTGCCGAATAATCTCACCGAGGTGTACGGCGACGATCAGGACACCATCGGCGAAATTTTTGACTACGGAACGATTAACGACTGATATCGATTGAACGGAGAGTAAGCGTATGGATAGACAAGAAGCCGCCGAGCGGATTGCTGCCTTGCGGGAGCGGATCGACTATCACAGCCGTCGCTACTACGACGAGGACGCGCCGGAAATTGAAGATGATGCGTTCGACGCACTGACAAGGGAGTTGCGCGAGCTGGAGGAGCAATATCCCGAGCTTGTCACCGCAGACTCCTACACCCAGCGGGTGTACGGGCAGCTGTCAACGCTGTTTACCCCCGTGACACACGAGGTGCCGCTCGGCAGCCTGCAGGATGTGTTCTCCGAGGATGAGGTGCGCGATTTTGACCGCCGCGTGCGGGAGACGGTCGCCGCTCCGCGGTATGTGGTTGAGCCGAAGATCGACGGGCTGTCCATCGCGATTGAATATCGCGACGGCCGCTTTGTGCGGGGTGCGACCCGCGGCGACGGCTTGGTCGGCGAGGATGTATCGGCGAATCTGATGCAGATTGCCGACATCCCGCAGACGCTGTCCGAGCCGATCGAGCGGCTCATCGTGCGCGGTGAGGTGTATATGCCGCGCGAGAGCTTCGCCGCTCTGGTGCGCGAGCAGGAAGAGAATGGGGAAAAGGTGTTCAAAAATCCCCGCAACTCCGCTGCGGGCACCCTGCGTCAGAAGGATCCCACTGTTGTCGGTCGGCGCGGGCTGTCATTGTTTGTGTTTAATATGCAGCTTATCGAGGGGGAGGAGATCCTTTCGCATTCGCAATCGCTGGCGCGGATGGCACAACTCGGCCTCCCCGTGGTGCCGTTCTATTCCGTGACCGACGACATTGACGAGGTCATGACCCTTATTCGCGGCATCGGCGAAAAGCGTGGCGGCTTGTCATTCGACATCGACGGCGCGGTGGTCAAGGTGGACGATCTTACCCAGCGCGAGCTGCTCGGCAATACCAGTAAATTTCCGAAATGGGCGGTGGCGTATAAATACCCGCCAGAGGAGAAGGAAACGGTGCTGCGCAGTATCGAGGTGAGCGTCGGGCGCACCGGTGTGCTCAAGCCTACGGGCGTGTTCGATCCCGTGACGCTCGCGGGCACGACGGTGACCCGCGCAACGCTGCATAATCAGAACTTTATCGACGAAAAGGGGCTTGGCATCGGCGATACCGTTGCGATGCGTAAGGCGGGGGACATCATCCCCGAGGTCGTGCGGGTCGTGCGTCACGCACAGGATGCGACACCGTATCGCTTGCCCGTGACCTGCCCGTCCTGCGGTTCGACCGCCATTCGGGAAGAGGACGAGGCGGATCTGCGGTGTGTTAACCCCGCTTGCCCGGCCCAGCGACTGCGCAATCTCATCCATTTCGCCTCAAAGGACGCGATGGACATCGACGGGCTCGGCCCCGCGGTGCTGGAACTGCTTGTTGACAACGATTTAATATGTCAAGCTGATGACCTTTACACATTAGAGAGAGCTCAACTGAGCGGGTTAGAGGGTCTCGGCGACAAGTCGGCGGACAATCTGTTGGCGGCGATCGCCGCGTCGAAGGAGAACGATCTTTACCGTGTGATCTTTGGCCTCGGCATCCGTCACATCGGGCAAAAGGCGGCAAAACTGCTCGCTAATCGCTTCGGTACGATGGACGCGGTGATGAATGCAACCGCCGAGGAGATCGCATCTATTGATGGCTTCGGCGATATTATGGCACAGAGCGTGGTTGCGTTTTTCGCGCTCGAGCCGTCGCGCGAGCTGGTGGCGCGTCTGGCTTCGAGCGGTGTCAATATGACGGCACAGCGCGACGAGACGGTGGACGCGCGTTTTGCAGGGATGACTTTCGTGCTGACGGGAACCTTGCCGACGCTTAAGCGCGACGAGGCGGCAGCGATCATTGAAAAGTTCGGCGGCAAGACGTCGGGTAGCGTATCGAAGAAGACATCGATCGTGCTCGCGGGTGAGGAGGCTGGTAGTAAGCTGACGAAGGCACAGCAGCTTGGTATCCGCATTATTAGCGAGGACGAATTTCGCGAAATGTTGGAATAATGTGTTATTGTATAATACAATATAAAACATCCGCGCACAGCTTAGTCTGTGAGCGGATGTTTGCTTATATTATCTTTAACTTGGATTGAGCAGACTTGCCGCGGCGACCGACTGGACAATGCGGCGGGCGTTTTCGTCGGAGATGTGAAGCTGAATCTTCTTAGCGACGTCGGGTACATATTCATGACCTTTTTGTCTAAATCGTCGTCGCTCACCCTGAGGAATAGCACCGCGACCATTATGCGGTCGTTGATGTACTCGCCTGCACTGGAAACGCCGTTGCGTGTCAATGATGATTCCTAGCAATATGGTCCAAAGGTCGTCCCAAATCGAGGTGCCTTTTTTCTTGGCGGAGAGGGAGGGGCTTAGAAATCCTGAGCTCGGCTTCACCGACCTCATTGGTGTTTTTACTGGCGCAAAAAATACGGAGGTTTCTCGCAACTCTCTCGCCACAAAACACAAGAAGCACCGCCTTATGGCAGTGCTTCTTGTGTTTGGCGGAGAAGGAGGGATTC
>CAJGCA010000013.1 GCA_904501705.1 Clostridiaceae bacterium
ATTTTCCTTTGTGACAGGACAAAAATGTCCTGCGTATGCTGATAGAGGGGTGTTCAGCTCATTCTCCGAGCGTGGCGAAGTCGTAGCTGCCTTGCGGATTGTACAGGATAAAGCCATCTGCACCGCCCGCGACACAGCCGTCCATTGCATCTTTGATCTGCGTGGGGGTGTAGTCGTAAGCCTGCAGCCACGGGGTGAGGGTCGGCTGCTGGTCTGCTGTCATCACTTTGATGCGCAGGGCCATCTGGTTGACCAGTGCCTGCACGGTGGCTTTCAGGTTATCGGGGGTATTCTGCACCGTTTCGGTGCCGACGGTGATGGTGCTCTTCATCTCACCCGTGAGCAGGGCGGGCGCGGCCGCCGTTGGAGCGAAGGTGAGAGGATTGTTTCCGTAGACCACCGTGTTGGTGCCGAGGGCGCTATTCGCGGTGCAGCAGAGCATCACGGGGCAGGTATTTCCGAGCAGGGTACGCGCCTTCTCGATAAAGGCGGTGAGGATCTCGTCCCGTCCGAGGTTGACGTTCGCGGAGCTACCGAAGCTCGCAGAGGAGGTCTGCGCGGGGAACTGTACCCCGTCGAGCAGGATCGCGGCAGCACCCGCGTCCCGCAGCTCCTTGGCGAGGTCGATAACGTAGAGGTGCGCCTCGTCGGCGTAGGGATTGAGCCACGCCTTACCCCCGTTTGCGGGATCAGCGTCATACCACACCCACGACGGATCGCTTTGGTGCGCAATACGAGCGCCTGCAAGCACGCGGGCGGCGGCGTTATCCTTGAAGGTGTACAACCGCGGGATGGGCTGCAGCCCCGCCTCGCGGATGGTCGTGAACAGCGCTTTCACCTCGGCGACAGAGAGTGCGTCGGCCGCAAAGCTGTTCACCTGCTGGGTGCGCGTGGTATCGGAGCGGAAATAGAGCGTGCCATTCTCGTCCTTAAGGTCGAAGACAACGCTGTTAAAGCCCGCCAGCACCGCGTCTGTGAGGGTAGTATTCAGTGTGTCGGCGTTGCCCAACGCGGAGTGTGGCAGGTAGAATGCCTGCACCGTACCCACAGGCACCAAAGGAATATCGTCAACACTTGGCGTGTCATCGGATTCGGGTGTGGTGTCGGCGGGGAGAGAATTTGTGACCGATTCGCTCGGCGCGCTGTCGGGCGCGGTATCCACCGGATGCTCGGTGAAATACTTTGCCCCGAAAAAGCCGAGTGCGATGATCGCCGCTGCTCCCACGACCCACGCCAGAATGCGGGGTAGCAGGTTACGACTGCGGAATACGCGGCGATTACGATGTAGCTTCATTCCCATAAGGGATACCTCCAAGAGAAAGTGGGTCGGACGGTCAGATGAGCGAGAAGTCCGATGTAAAGCCCATCAGGGCGAGGGCGAGAATGCCGATGTAGACCAATGTTGCAGGCATTCCGCGGAAGGCGTCGGGCATATCGGGGTTATCGAGGCGCTCGATACCCTCGTCGACGACAAAGGTCAGCAGGGCGAAGCCGAGGCAGGCGCCCACCGACAGACCGATGACGCCGCCTAGGGTGGAAGAAAACTGCACGTTACACACCAACGCGACACCGATCACCAGACTGTTGAAGGCGGCAAGCGGCATCGTGCGGCTGACGCGGTTGTAGAAGGCGGGGGTCAACGGTCTGAGCAGCAGCACCGCCAGAATATACAGCACGGCGGTGATGCCGATGAGCATCATCGGACGCCAGTAGTTAGTGATGGCGGTGCCGAAGAGCTTATCCAGCGGATAGGCGATGACTACCGTCAGCACCGAGAATACCGTGAGCATACCGCTGAACAGCCACACGTTGCGGGGCTTGCGCACCACGCGCAGGACGCTCGAGGAGCCAAAGCCGGTGGTGAGCACGATGTTCTGCAGCAGGGCGATGGTGACGAAGAAGGAGATCAGCTCCGTAAAGCCGTTGTAGACAGAGGCGAAAAAGTCACTCATTGATGCTCAGCCTCCTTTTTGTGAAAGTAGGCGGCGATGCGATGGCGTGTCCATTGCAGCATCGCAGACATAAAGCCCAGCATAATAAACGCGGCGAAGGGGGCTGCCGCCTCGGGCAGGGTGTAGCCGCTGCCGACGGGAATGCCCCACAGCGTCGAAGTGATGGTCACCTCGCGGATGGCGGAGATGACGCAGATCACCATACCGAAGCCGAGCGTGCTGCCGAGGGCTTCAATGATGGTCTCGAGCGGGTGCATCGTGTGGCCCATCGTCGCGTTGTGTGCGCGTAGCATATTCACCGCAATAAGCGGGATGAACGCATAGAGCTGCGCGTACAATTCGGGAGAAATGCGGGTCTCCAACAGATAGGAAGCCCCCACGAGCGCGAGCGCTGCGAGCAGAACGTACAGCACGGGACGCAGCCATTTCGGTAGACGGTTGCCGATCAGCGGCATCAGCAGGCTCAGCGGCAACAACACCACCGCCGTACAGACGGTGAGTGCCACTCCGTTTTTGAGCGAGACGCCGGCGGCGATGATGGGGCAGATGCCGATCGCCTGCGTCAGCACGAGGTTTTTGGAGATCGCGGTCTCCACGAAGGAGTCCGCCGCCTGCCAGAAGCGGCGGCGCAGGGTTTTACGCTTACTCATGGGCCTTCACCTCCCGACGGATCCGTAACAGACGGGTGATGCTGCGCCAAGCATAATAGCTCCAGCGGTCGATGATGGGGGACAGCGTGTTCATAATGAGGATAGCAAAGCAGCTACCCGCCTCGATGCGGCCGACCTGTTGCAGCAGCATCACCAGCGCACCCGTCAGCACACCGTAGATGACACGCCCCAGCCAGAAGCGGGGAGTGGTGACGGGATCGTTAAGCAGAAATACGCCCGTAAATAGCACGTAGCCTGCACAAAGCTGCGCGGCTATGCTGTGCAGAGTGCCGAGACTGGCGCACGGAGTGCACAACGCGATGATGGTGCAGGTGACAAGATACGGCAGGATCGTCCATGCCGAGGCACTGCGGCGGATGATCAAATACGCCGCGCACGCGAGCAGAATGATGGTCGCCGTCGCGCCGATCGGGCCGACAAAATCGCCGAGCAGCAGATGCAGGCGGTTGACCGTCGGGGTCGCGCCCGAGCGGATTTGCGCCGCGAGCGAGGTGCCGATGGCGATGTCCTCTGCGCCGATCTCCATGGCCAGCGGCAGCTGCATCCCCGCGCCGATGGCGGGATAGGTGAACAACCGACGGGGCGTGCAGTAGGAAAGGATCGCGATGCCTGCCGCGGCGGGGTTGAATACGTTGCGACCATAGCCGCCGAAGGGGGCCTTCGCCACAATGATCGCAAAGGCGGAGCCGACCATCGGCACCCAGTAGGCGACCATCGGCGACATTACCAAGCCGATGATGGCGCCCGTGACGGCGGCACTGCCGTCGAGCATGGCACGCAGCGATTTGCGGCGGATCAGACAGCAGAGCGCCTCGCTGACGATGGCGGCGAGCATACTGAGCAGAACAATGTACACGGGACGTATCCCGTAGTTAAACACCGAGAAAACGCACAATACGGCCGCAGCGATGAGCACGTCGAGCGTCATATGAATGCTTTTCTGTTCGGTGCGGATATGGGGCGCAAGATTATGGTTCATCGTCTTCATCTCCCCAGTTTAAGAATACAGGGCCGGTGCTTTCGCCCGCACGCAGTACGGCGGCGGCAACGTCACGGTCGGAAGGACATACATACGAGCAGGCGCCGCAGCCGTCGCACAGGTTGGCGGTCAGGCGGCGCAGACGCTCATAGTGCATATTTTCCGCGCGGCGTACGATCTCGTAGGGCAGCAGCTTTGCGTGGCACACTGCCGCACAGCGGCCGCAGCCGATGCAGGGCTGCGCGACCCGCACGTCGCGGGGCTTCATCACCAGCAGGGTGGTGGTGCCGGGCAGCAGAGGCGTGTGGATGTCGGTGCAGGCAACCCCCGTCATCGCGTCGCCGAGCACGATGTCAGCGGCGACATTCACGTTGCATTGCTGCAGAATATCGCCGACGTCGGTGCCGTAGGGCACGCGCAGGTTGCGGGAGGCGGCAACGCCGTCGCCGGCAACCGTGATGACGGCGGACAGCGATTTCTGCCCGCGCTGCACCGCCTTGGCGAGCGCCAGACACGCCTGAATACCGATGCGGAACACCTCGTCGCGGTCATCGGCATAGTCGGTCACGGGATATTCGTCGCCGACGGTGTACACGTTCACGCGTCCGATGGCGTGGTGCAGTGCACGGCGCTGTGTCTTCGGTAGCATGGTGGCGATGTGGTAGCGGGTAAAATTGAGCGCCTTTGCCGCAAGCTGCAAGCCTGCGAGCGCCTCTTCGGGCTCCTCGGCGAGGACCGCCCAGGCGGCACTGCCGAAGACGTCGTTCTCGGTCGCATCCGCGACCAGAACGCAGGTGGGAGCGGCGAGATCGTTTTCAGGGAGTTGCCAGGCAGCAAGCTTTTCGGCGAGCGGGATGCCGTCGAGCTCGTCATAGATGGCGGCGTCCTGCGCGATGCGCAGGATCTCCTCAGTGGTCAGCTCTTCTGCGGCGCGCACAGGCAACGTTTCCTCGTCGCCATCGTAGGGGATGATCTCGGCGCACAGGAGTTTGCCATATTGTGGATGCTGCAGCACGACCGTGCCGCCGAAACGCCCGGTGATCGGCGCGAGCACAGGCAACTCACCATCTTCGTGGTATAGGACGCTGCCGAGAGCGATCGGCGCATCCTCGTCAAAAGGCAGGGCCGGTACGGGTGTATCAATGCCCAGCCGCACGAGCGGCACGCGCACCGCGGCCGATGCCTTAAAATCGTCGATCTTATGGCGCGGGGCATCGCCCTTTTGGAAGGGTAGCACAACGCCTTTGGGGAACAGATCCATAGGATCACTCCTTTCGGACGGGAATTGCTCCCGTTAAAAAAATCCTCTTGTTATACACGGAGCATAGGTCTTATGATAAAACTGAGATGACAACGGTGACGCGGGTCACCGTATGAGGAGGAAGGGCGCGTGAAGGTCGAACCGATATCCAACGGCAACCTGCGCATTTGGCTGTCGCAGGAAGAAGTGGATAAACAAGGCCGCGAGGGAGATGCGTGGTTGTGTCTGCGGCAGGTGCTGCAGACGGCGCAGTCGCGTCTGAGTCGGTTGGGAAAACATATTCTCGCAGAGCTCATTCCCGTCGCGGGCGGGTGGGTGTTGCTGCTGTCCGCTCGCCGGAATTTGCCTGCAGTCGGGCCGACGGTGTACCGCATTGCGGATGTCGGTACACTCTATCGGTTGGCGGAGCGGTGGGCGTTGGTGGATGCACCGACAACTGTGCATACCTGCTTGTATGAAACCGACGACGGGTACGATCTCGCGGTATATCCCACGCCGCGTCTTGATCGCCGCTTGGCGGCGCTGCTACGGGGGGTTGGCACAGTGATCGGGCGGGGAGAAGCCGCCGTCGCATGTGCCGCCGAGCACGGACGCCTGCTCGCGGCGGGGGATGCGCTGGGCAAGCTCGTCCTTACAGAGCGTGAACCTTGTCCACCAGAGCTTTCGGGTCGGGAGAGTTAAACAGCGCGCTGCCGATGACGGCAATATCCGCACCTGCCTCAGCGACAAGCTTCGCGGTGTTTTCGTTGACGCCGCCGTCTACCTGAATTTCTACATTCAGCCCGCGGCGATTGATCTCGGCGCGCAAGGCGGCGATCTTCGGCAGCATATCCGCCATAAAGGACTGACCGCCAAAGCCCGGTTCAACCGTCATCACCAGCACCATATCCACCATATCGAGATAGGGGAACACCTCCTCGGCGGTGGTTTTGGGCTTAATGGTGATGGCGGGTTTTTTGCCTAGTTCGCGGATGCGGGTGAGTGTCTTGGCAATGGGAGCGGAGCTCTCGAGATGGATGTTGATACTATCCGCGCCCGCTTTGGCGAAGTCCTCGAGCAGGCGGTCGGGATATTGCATCATCAGGTGCACGTCAAAGCACAGCCCCGTGTGCGGGCGCATACAAGCGAGCACGGGGGGACCGAAACTCAAGTTCGGGACAAAAACCCCGTCCATTACATCCAAATGCACCATATCAGCGCCGCTGTTTTCTACATAACATAGCTCGTCCGCCGCGTGAGCGAAATCGCATGTCAGAATGGAAGGAGAAACTTTCATAACAACACCCCCTATAGGTAATGACGTCAATCAATCTATTTATCGTATATATTTTACTGTATTTTCGGTTAAAGGTCAAGTCTGCAAGGCTATACGCCAAGACTTGGCAGCTCGAGCAGCTCGCTCAGACGATGGATCTCAGGGACCCCGGGCGGGATCGGCCGTTCGTAGATCGGGTGATCCTGCGCAAAGCCGTAGTCGATTCGCACCGCCGCCATGCCCGCGGCGCGTGCACCGCAGATGTCGTTGATCGGATGATCGCCGACGAACAGACAAGCGGCACACGGCACGCCGAGTCGCGCCGCGGCACGGCGGAAGATCTCGGTGTGGGGTTTGTCGAACCCTTCAGCCTCGGAGACGAGGGTGATATCGACATACGGGCGCAGCCCCGAAAGACCAAGCTTGTGATCCTGCGTGAAGGAGCCGCCGTTGGTGATCACCCCGATACGATAACCGCGGTGGCGCAGTTCGCACAATGTGTCCACCGCGTCGTCGAGCAGCACGCAGTTGTCGGCGAAATCGAGAAAGAACTCTCGCAGGGCCTCCGCGGGATCGGCGCAGGTTGGTTCCCATTCGCGCAGGTATTTTTTAATAAAGTCGGGATAGGACAGCGGACGGCGATAGCCGTAATCATCGAATTGCACCATCGTCTTCCAACGCGCGGCGTGTTCCTCCTCGCTGATGGTGGGGTAGTGCTTGTACAGGAACAGATGGCAAGCTATACGGAACGCGTAGTCGCGCAGGTGCAGTGTGTCGTCGTAGTCGAACAGCACCGCCTTGATCGGTGTATCGCCGTCGCTATGGAACACGTCGCGCGCGTCGGCGGCATCCTGTTCGATTTGCGCTTTTAATTCTTCCAGTGTATCAAACGCGCGCTCATCGCGCAGGAATTTGACGGGATAGACGCGGATGCTTTGGCCGTACAGATCGCCGTCAAAGCCGTCGATCCAGGTCTCGGCGAGCGGGGCGTCCGCGCCGACGGTGGGGCGTACGCCGACGTTGGTGACGCCGTAATGCACCTGCCCGCCTATCTCCACGCAAGAGGCGTAGACACCGAAGCGCGGCAGGGCGAGGTCGGCGGGCAACACCTGATTAACGGTCGGCATTCCGAGTCGTCGACCGAGGTGCTGTCCCTGCTCGACTGGTAGGTCAAAGCAGTAGGCGCGGTTCATCATGCGCGTGACGGACGCCATGTCGCCCTCGGCGAGCGCCGAGCGGATGGCGGTGGAACTGACGGTTTGTCCGTCGTTCTTCACCGCAGCAACGACCTTTACCGCGATGCCGCGCACGGCACACAGCCGCTCTAGCAGAGCGGCGTCGCCGACGCCGCCCTTGCCGAAGCGGTAGTTAAACCCGCAGGTGACCGCCGTCGCGTGCAGGGTGTTTTGCAGAATTGCTTCGACAAATTGCTCTGGTGAGAGGTCACATACGGCAGTAAAATCCGCCTCAAACAACTCAGTCACGCCCATACGCTCTAGGATGACGGCCTGCTGTGCGTCGGTGGCTACGCGGCGCAGATCGCCTTTGGTATATAAGGTCGAGGAAGAGAAGGTGTAGACGGCACAATGCCCGCGTCCCGCGCGGACCGCCTCGGCGACGACGGCGCGGTGGCCGATGTGCATTCCATCGAACAGCCCGAGCGCGACGGTTCGCTTTGCGGCGGGGATGCGGTCGGTATCGTTCGGCAGATGGTAGATGGTCATACCGTTCTCTCCTTTCGTTTCATTCAAGTTAAGCTAAGAAGTCTACCTTTAATTCCCCTTCGGTGGGCAATCCCAATCCGAGGAAGCTTCCGTCGGGGTCATACACGCGAGCCAGCCCGCTGACAGGTTTGCGCAGACGTTCGAGCGCGAGTGCGCCGCCGTTGCGGAACCGATGCGCCTGTGGGGCGGTGACGGTGATGGACGGGTAGGTTATGAAAGCGCTTTCAATCGGCAGAATGCACTCGTGCAGCGTCCCGCTTTGTGCGCGTTCTTTCGCCTCGGCAACGGTGATGCACTTGTCAAGCTCATAGCCCGCCGCCATCGTACGGCACAGTGCGGTCATCACCGCGCCGCAGCCGAGCATTCGACCGAGATCGTCGCAGATCGAGCGGATGTAGGTACCTTTTGAGCAGTGGCAGTCGACCGTCAATTCGCCTTTTTCTTCGTCATAGGAGATGATGTCAAGGGTATGGATGGTGATCGGGCGCGCCTCACGCTCAATCTCGATGCCTTGACGCGCGAGCTCATACAGCCGCACGCCGTCCTTCTTGAGCGCCGAGGTCATTGGCGGTACTTGCAGAATATTTCCGCTCAAGGACGGCAGAGCTGTCTCGATCGCCGCGCGGGTGGGGATGGGCGCGCCTGTTTCCTCTACCGTGCCCCAGATATCCAGCGTGTCGCTGACCGCACCGAACCGCATCGTGGCGGTGTACCGCTTGTCCTGTGTCGGCAGGCGGTCGAGTGCCTTGGTGGCGCGGCCGATCAGCAGCGGCAGAACGCCCGTTGCATTGGGGTCGAGCGTGCCGGCGTGGCCAATCTTCTTCACCCCGAGCAGGCGGCGAAGAATGGCACAGCACAGGAATGAGGTCATTTCACTGTCCTTATTGATGAGTAAAATACCGTCGGTCGGTGTCATACATAAAACTCCTATAAGCGGCGTACGCGGGCAGGGTGATCCCTGTCCGCGTTATTGCTTGTCTATTATCCCGTGGTGATGCGCGCGACGGTTTGCTCCACCGCAGCGAGAATGGCGGCGGTAGCTTCTTCGAGCGTTCCGTCAACGGCGCAGCCGGCGGCACGGTCGTGTCCGCCACCGCCAAGCACCCCGCATATATCGGCGGCATCGGCGTGGGTGCCGGTGCGCACGCTGATCTTGTAGTTGCCGTCCGCTTTTTGGCGCAGGGTGATACCCACCCATACCCCCTCGATCTGGCGGGGGATAGGCGGCAGACCCTCGAGATCGTTTTCGCCCGCGTGGCTTTTTTCCACCATCTCGTTGGTGATGGTCATCACCGCGACGCGCCCGTCGTGGTAGAAACGCATCCCATCCAGCGCCATCCGCTCGAGTTCAATGCGGGCGCGGGATTTGGTGTCGAAGTTGATGCGGTTGATCATCTCATAGGGAATGCCGACGTCGATGCAGTCGGCGGCGATGCGGTGGGCGAGTGCCCCCGCGTTGGAATACTTAAAGCAGCCCGTATCGGTGGCGATACCCGTGTAGATGCAACGGGCGATCGCGGGTGTCAGCGAGACGCCGAGCAGACCGATAATGCGATAGACGACCATCGCCGCCGCACCACAGGTGCTGTCCACACAGGTGTGGGCCGCGTAGCCGGTGTTGGTGGCGTGGTGGTCGATGCACAGATCGATCTTGTCGCCGTATAGCTGTGCAGTCTTGTCGCCGAGTAGTTTTACGTCCGCCACGTCGACGGCGCAGATGAAATCGGGCTCAAAGCTCGGCTGCGGCACGTCCTCATACAGATAGTCGTACTTATCGGGGATGACGTCGCCGCAGTGGACGCGCACGGTCTTGCCCAGCGTCTGCAAAGCCAGACACAAAGCAAAATTGGAGCCGATGGTGTCGCCGTCGGGGTATTGATGCGCGAGCAGCAGGATGTTGTCCGCATTTCCCAGCAGCTCGGCTACTTCCTGTTCGTTAATCTTCTTGCTCATCGGCAACAGCCTCCGGTTTACTGATTTTATTGATCATCGCGGCGATGTTGGTGCTGTATTCGATGGAGTCGTCCGCGATGAAGCGCAGTTCGGGGGTGTGGCGCAGCTTGAGAGCCATCCCGAGCTCCCGCCGCATATAGCCGGCGGCGGATTTAAGCCCCTTGACGGCCTCCTTGGCGGCGTCGATGCCGCTCATGGAACTGATATAGACGGTGGCATAGGACAGATCCCGCGTAACATCTACCCGCACGATGCTGAGCATCGTACCGGTGACGCGGGGATCTTTCACCGTGCGCAGAATAGCGGTGAGCTCCCGCATAATATCCTCGCCGGTGCGGTCCATTCGGTAGTTGGGCATAGTTTGTACCCTCCTTTTTTGTTAAACGGCGCAAATATGACCGGTTTCGGCTTGGCCGAAATCGCATCTGTTTAAGATGCGAAGGGCATATTGACGTGATTAAATCGGCTGCGCCGATTTAATCACGATATTCCTCGATGATATAGGTCTCGTAGATGTCGCCTTCCTGAATATCGGTGAACTTCTCTAGACCGATACCGCATTCGTAGCCTTGCGCAACTTCCTTCTGGTCATCCTTGAAGCGCTTGAGGGAGATCATCTTATCGTCGCCGATGATGATGCCGTCACGCACGATGCGAAGCAGGTCGTTGCGGCAAACCTTGCCGTCGATGACGTAGCAGCCCGCAACAATGCCGACACCCGTGATACGGTAGACCTGACGGACTTCCGCACGGCCGTGCAGCACCTCGCGCGTCTTGGGCGCGAGCATACCCTTCATCGCGGTCTCGATCTCCTCGATCGCATCGTAGATGATGCGGTACAGGCGCATATCCACGCCGGCGTTCTCCGCGGCGACCTGTGCGAGCGGGTCGGGACGGACGTTAAAGCCGACGATGATGGCGTTGGATGCATCCGCGAGCATGACGTCGCTCTCAGACACCGCGCCGACCGCGCCGTGGATGACGCGCACGCGTACTTCTTCGTTCGAGAGCTTCTGTAGCGACTGGGTGACCGCTTCGACAGAGCCCTGCACGTCGGCCTTGACGATGAGTTTGAGTTCCTTCATCTCGCCCTCGTGCATTTGATCGAACAGGTTATCCAGCGTGACCTTCTGATACTGGCTAAACAGCTCCTCCTTCGCGGCGGTCTTACGCTGCTCGACCAGCTCGCGCGCCAGGCGCTCGTCGCTGACAGCGTTAAAGATGTCGCCCGAAGCGGGGACTTCCGCCAGACCCATAATTTCCACGGGCACGGACGGGCCGGCCTCGCTCAGTTTCTTACCGTTTTCGTCGTTCATTGCGCGCACGCGACCGACAGCCGTGCCGGCAACGATAACGTCGCCTGCGTGCAGGGTGCCGTTCTGCACCAGCACGGTGGCGATGGGGCCGCGACCCTTATCGAGACGCGCCTCGATGACCGTGCCCTTGGCGGCGCGGTCGGGGTTGGCTTTTAGCTCCTTGACTTCCGCGACCAGCAGGACGTTTTCCAGCAGGTCGTCGATACCCATACCCGTGTGCGCGGAAACCGGCACACAGATGACGTCGCCGCCCCACTCCTCGGGCACAAGCTCGTGCTCGGTGAGCTGCTGCATCACGCGGTCGGGGTTGGCGGTGGGCTTATCCATCTTGTTGATGGCCACGATGATGGATACGCCCGCGGCCTTAGCGTGGTTGATCGCCTCGATGGTCTGCGGCATAATGCCGTCGTCCGCGGCGACGACCAGAATGGCAATATCCGTCACCTGCGCACCGCGCGCACGCATCGAGGTAAACGCGGCGTGACCAGGGGTGTCGAGGAAGGTGATGGACTGGCCGTTCGCCTGTACACGGTAGGCGCCGATGTGCTGGGTGATACCGCCCGCCTCGCCTGCGGTAACGCTGGTCTTGCGGATGGCATCGAGGATGGAGGTCTTACCGTGGTCAACGTGACCCATAACCACCACGACGGGATCGCGAGGCAGCAGGTTGTCGTCGGCATCCTCGCTGTCGTCGATGATGCGCTCCTCGATGGTGACGACGACTTCCTTTTCCACCTTGGTGTGGAATTCTTCTGCGACCAGATAGGCGGTGTCAAAGTCGATCTCCTGATTAACCGACGCCATTACGCCGAGCATCATCAGTTTCTTGATGACTTCGGCGGAGGTCGCTTTCAGGCGCAGAGCCAGTTCGCCGACCGTGATGGTCTCGCCGACCTGAATGGTCGCCTGCTTCTTCTTGCGCTCCATCTCGATACGGTTCAGACGCTCCGCCTCGGTCTCGCGACGGCGCTGTTTCTTATACTGCTGTTTGGACTTTTGATTAATCTTCTGCTTTTTGATAGCGCCGCCGTCTCCGCGCACGCGGTTGGAGGTCAGCGCCATTACGTCGAACTTCTCGTCGTACTTGTTGGAGGCGAGATCTTGCGGCTTGCGGGTGTCAACGGTGCGACGCTCCTGCGGCACCTTCGGTTGCGGCGCGGCCTTCGGCTTCTCTGCCTTGGGCGTGGCAGCGGGCGCCTTGCCTACAGCGGCAGGCTTACCCGTGGCAGGCTTGGCTGCGTTCTGCACGGATGCCGCGGCGGGCTTCGCCTCAACCTTGGGTTCTTCCTTCGGCTTGCGATCGTTCGCGGTGGCGAAGTAGGCGTCGAGGTTATCGGTGTTGAATTTTTGGGTGTAGTGTTCAAAGATGACGTCCAGCTCGTTCTCCTCGAGCGCGGTGGCGCTCTTCTTCGCGGGCTGGAAGTGCTTTGCCAGCAGCTCGACGATCTCCTTACTGGGAACGCCGAAATCCTTGGCAACATCCGTCACACGGTATTTAATCATCATAGGGCAACATCCTCCTTTGTATCGGTACCGCAAGCCTTCAGCATTGCGGCGGCAAAGCCGCGGTCATCGATGGCCGCGACGGCAACGGGCTTCTGTAATCCGAGCGCGTGAGCGAGCGCTTCTTTGTCGGCGGCAAGCACGCGAATGGAGCAGGGACTGTCCTGCGCGGTGTATCGCAATTCTTTTTCGGTCTTGGCCGAGCGGTCGGCAGCGAGCAGGACAAGCTGCGCGCGCCCGTCGGCGATGGCTGCCTTCACTGCATCAAAGCCGATCGCGATGTGACCGGCGCGGCGGGCGATGCCTAAAAGACCTAACAGTTTACTCTCCACCGGCCATCAGCTCCTGTTCCATACGGTCGTAGATCTCCTCGGGGATGGCACACTCGAAGGAGCGCTCGAACCGCCGTGCTTTGCGCGCAATGCGCAGACACTCGATGTTGGGGCAGAGGTATGCGCCCCGCCCCGCGGCGCGTCCGTTAAGGTCGAGGGAAACCTCACCCTCGGGACTGCGCACCACGCGGATGAGCTCTTTTTTTGGCTTCATTTCGCCGCAGCCGCTGCATTTGCGCAGCGGGATCTTCTTCACATGTGCCATAGGGATCACCTCTCGGGATTATTCTTCGGTCGTGTCTTCTTCGGTGTCTTCGCCGTAGAAGCCGCTCTCGGGACGGATGTCGATCTTCCAACCGGTGAGTTTCACCGCCAAGCGGGCGTTCTGGCCCTTGTTGCCGATGGCAAGGGAGAGCTGGGCATCCGGCACAGTGACGTGGCAAGCCTTTGCGCCGTCGGGATCCATATCGACAGACAGGACTTTCGCGGGTGCGAGTGCCGCCGCGATGAAGGTCGCAGGATCTTCGCTGTACTCGACGATGTCGATCTTCTCACCGCCGAGCTCCTCAACGATGTTGGCCACACGGGTGCCGCGCTGACCGATGCAGGCGCCGACCGCGTCGACGTTCTCGTCGTGGGAGATGACCGCCATCTTGGTGCGGGAGCCTGCCTCGCGGGAGACTGCCTTGATCTCAACGATGCCGTTGAAGATTTCGGGGACCTCGTTCTCAAACAAGCGGGTCACGAGACCGGGATGGGTGCGGGACACGAGCGCACGCAGACCCTTTTCGGTCTCCTTGATCTCGACGACGTACACTTTAATGTGGTCGCCGACATTGATGACGTCGCTCTCCATCTGCTCGCTCTTGGGCAGAACGGTCTCGCCCTTGCCGACCTGAATGGTCGCGGCGCCCGTGCGGGGGTCGACGCGGGTGACCAGTGCGGTGACCAGCTCCTGTGTGCGGCGCTGGAATTCCATTACCTGCTGATTCTTCTCCGCCTCGCGGATGCCCTGGCGGATGACGTGCTTGGCTGACTGCGCGGCGATGCGGCCGAACTCCTTGGTCTTGAGCTTGATGTCGATGACCTTGCCGAGCTTGGCACGCTTGTCGTACTGCTTCGCCTGATCCAGCGTCAGCTCGAGATCGGGATCCTCGACCTCTTCCACCACCGTTTTACGCAGGCTAACGGAGAACTCGCTGGTTTCGGGGTTCATCGTAACAACGATGTTTTCCTTGCCGCCGAAGTCCTTCTTCACCGCGACCACGATTGCTGCTTGAATGCGCTCGATAAGGTATTCAGGGTCGATGCCCTTTTCTTTCGCGAGCAGTTTCAGTGCTTCGAAAAATTCTGTGATTTCTTTGTTCGTCATTGTTATTCCCTCCACAGACCGTTGTTGGTCATTGTATTCATAGATTATTCTTCCTCGTCCCATTCGTCGATGGCGTGCACGCTGGCGTATTCCTTTTTGCCGAATACGCGCTCGGTGCCGTCCTCGAGCGTGAGGGTCAGTTCGCCGTCGGAGTAAGCCGCGAGGATGCCGGCGATTTCCTTTTGCCCGTTCTCGTCGGGGCTGTAGAGCTTGACGTTGATCGGATAGCTCTCATAATATGCGAAATGCTCATCGCGGACGAGCTCGCGGTCAGCGCCGGGGGAGGTGACCTCCAAGCAGTAGGACTGCTCAATGGGGTCAGCCTCGTCGAGCAGTGGGCTGAGTCGACGGGAGACGTCCACGCAGTCGTTAATGGACACAGGTGCGTCCTCGCGGTCGATGATCACCCGCAATATCCACGTTGCGCCTTCTTTTACAAAACGGATGTCCCATAGCAGCAGACCGAACTCCTCGGTGAGCGGCTCAACGAGCGGTGCGACTCTGGCGGGAATGCCGCCGGGGGCTGTGTGATTGCCTTTTGCCATAGCCAAACCTACCTTTCGATCACAACGACAAAGGAGCGGGTTGCCCCACTCCTTTGTCTACTTTACTATTACATTATCGCTAGTATACCACGCGGTTATGAAAAAAGCAAGTGTTTTTTTGTAATTAAAGTAAAATATGCGCGTGCAATCAATTTAACAGGTAAATACCGAGGTTGAGATAGCTAGCGAAAGTCACCCAGATAAGGTAGGGGACGAGCAGCCAGCCCGCGAGCGGGGAGATGGTGGCGAAGCGGCGCAGGGTGATAAAAATCAACACCCACAGCAGGATGAGCCAAAGGAACGCGACGAGAAACGCCTGCCAGTTAAAAAAGATCGGCGACCAGAGAAAGTTGACGGCCAGCTGCAGTCCGTAGATTGTCAGCGCGGCGTTGATCTCGCTGTGCCGTGCGCCGCTGACGGCGACGAGATAGCTCGCCAGCCCCATCAGCAGATACAGGATCGTCCACACCACGGCGAATAGCCACGCGGGCGGCGACAAGGGCGGCTGATTCAGCGTCGAAAAATTCTCCATGGCGTCCATCGTCAGCAGGGCGGACACCCCACCGACCACAAGCGGGATAACCAGACAAATAATGAGTTTTTTCCATTGAATCTTCATCATAATAAAGCACCCCCGACGCTATTGTATGAAGCGTCGGGGGCGAATATGCTATCAGTATTCCACCGAAACCGTGACGGGATTACTTGGCTCACCGCAGACGGCGGTGTAATAGCCGTCTGATGCAGTGAACGAAACAGGCTTTCCATCGACAACCACAGCCTTCGGCGGGTTATCGCTGACAAAGCCGAGTAGGCCGCCCTCCTTAAGACGGAAGGTGGTGTTTGTAAGCGCTTCCACGGCTGCGGGGGCCATATATTTTTCCAGCAGGCCGATGGGGGCGAAGCCGTTCTTGATCGGCAGGACAAGGTATAGGCAGAAGTCGTCGTAACCATCAAGCGTAATCGGGTGTTTTTCTCCCTTTTTGAGACGGGTGGCGCGGCGGGCGTGCCAATCCCATAGTACGTATTCTTCGGCATCAGCGAAGGGTAGGTCATCGGTGCTGACGGTGCCGCTGACTGCTTTTTCCTCGCCGTCGAGATTGAACGCGGCGAGGACGCCGCAGTTGCCGATGCGGTTCCACACCTTGAACGGGCGGCCGCTGACTTCGTGGTCGACGAGCAGACAGTCGGCGGTGGGTACCGTGGCCTGATCACAGCGTAGGATGCGCCCGTCGGCGAGCACGATGGGCATAATTACCTCGCGCACACTGCGTCCAAGCTTGTCGCTGATATAGACGGGACCGCCGCTCATCGCGCGCAGGACGCTGTTTTTGCTCGATTGGCTGTCGTCCGTCCACCACATATCCCAGTCGGCGACGTACAGGCATCCCTGTGTGTAGCTGTTGTAGCTGCACTGCATAATGTGTTTGCGGAACCACGCGCGATCCTCGGGATGGAAGTCGTCGCTGCAGCGGGATACCACGCTGCGTGGGCGGTTCCAGAAGTTTTCGGTCGCCATACCCATACAGTTGATGAGCGCACCGTCGTAGTATTTGTCGACGGTATCTTCGATTGCCTGGTGTAGTGCATACGCCGCCTGCCCGATGGGCATCATGTGACGCAGCCACTGCCGGAGGTAGCTCTGGTTGTCGATCTTGACGAAATCGGTGCCGCAGTCCTTGAGGAAGCGGTGGAACGCGTCATAAAACGCGATTGCCTTGCCATCCTTCAGGTCGGGCATCAGGCGTCCGCTGCCCGTGAAGATGAGATTGTTGCCAAGCTCGGCGGCGATGGGACCTTCGGGGTCGATGCCCGACCAGTACCCGGTTGTCGGATGCCACATACCGATCTTCATCCCGTAGGTGTTTTTGAGATCGGCGATTGCGCCCTTCAACCCCTGCGGAAAGCGCACGGGGTCAGCCTCGAAGGCGTACAGGGTGCGCGAGTGCATCCCGCGGGGAGAGTCGTTCCCTTTGACCTCCGCCCACATATCGTCGAAGAGCATCCAACGCACGGGGAGGTCTTTGGTGCGGAACTCCTCGGCCTTGGCCATCATCTTGTCGTGGCTGACATACATATGGAACGCATCCCAACTGCACCAACCGAGATACTTGAAAACCTCGGGATACCCGCGCTCTTCTTTTGATAAATACGGTTTACCGATGAGCTTGAAACCGCTCTCCAGCGTCGCCTGCGGCAGCGCGAATGGCTTAGCGCCCGCGGCGATGATCAGTGCGGGGGATTGGCAGGTCGTCAGGCCGGCAACGCCCGTGGTCAGATACAGCACGGCAATGTTGCCGCTAGGCTCGATGGAGAGGTCGTTGAGCTTTTCGGCATTGCCGCCCGCCATTACCGCCTTGTAGTCATCGCCGACGAGGGCGGCGGCGTAATAGTAGTCACCGCTCTGCGGCTGCCACAGTAGCGTCTGTGTGCCGTCAGGAATGTCGCCTAGGGTCTTGGGCGTGCTCGGCAGTGTCCAGTAGTTGCCGATCGAGCTGGAGAACATCGCTGTTTTCTCGTTAGGCGGAGCAATGTCAAGCCCCACGGCGCAGCGCGCGTTGAGGGAGGGGTAATGGTGAACCAGCGACATGTCTCGCACCAGAGCGGCATCGACGATCAGCCCAGCCGTGCGCACGGCGTCATCGCCGCCGGCGTGTAGGATCACCCGCACAGAGGCGGTCTCGTCCTCGAACAGCCAGGCGGTATGGTCGCTTTCCGTCGTTATTCGACCGCGGAAGGGGAGCGGGTGCTTTTGGCCCGCCTCGAGGCGGATCCACGCGTTGACAACGCCCGTGACAGCGCGATCTCCGTCGAATAGAACGGGGAGGTTTTCGGACAGATGAAACATCGGCATTCCTCCAATCGCTTTTGTGCAAAATGCTACACAATTTTCCCCTTTGGGGATTTTGCGCACAGTATAGCACGCGTCAAAGTGACCTGTCAAGCGTGAATGACTTCCGTTTGACTAATTTGGAGTGGTAAATTTTATCGAAAAAAACCTCCTTTTTGTGGAAAGTGTATTGACAACACTTCCTGTTTGATGTATCATATAGACAACTTAAACATCAATATTTTGGTATGCCATTGAATTTTTTTGTGCATTGTGCGAGTGTTTGGATCCAAAATTTGGTGATTCACAACAAAAGGTGCGAGATATTGCGCTTTTTCGCGAAAAAATGTTCGTCATTTTCACAATAGTGATGACGTCTTTTCGGGGGATAATGCGCCTATTTCGCGCTCTTTTGGCGCTTGCAGGCTGTAAATTCGGTAGGATTGCCGAGCGCGGCTTCGCCCTAAAAAGCAGCGCTTGTGCATTTTATAATGTCCAGTGGAAAAGGAGTTAGCTACATGAAGAAACTATCAATGTTCCTGTGCCTGACGTTGATGCTGAGCCTTGTGTTCGGAACGACGGCAGGGGTCTGGGTCAGCGCTGCGGAGAATGACAGCGTGACCGAGTTCAAAGTGGATGCGGACATAAAGTCGGATCCGTTGGAGGTTACGATCAACGTTCCGCAGGATGGTACGTATGCACTCGGCTTTGAGTATATGGCGCTCGATGATACGATCTCGGACCTGCATGTCTCGATCGAGATTGACGGCGAGTTCCCGAGCGAAGCGCTTAAGGACATCGTGCTTCCCCGCTACTGGACGACGAATGAGCCTTATCGCGTGGACGGTCAGGGCAACCAGTTCTCGGCTGAGCCGGCGATGTACAAGGATTTTGTTACATATTATCTGCTCAGTTCGGCGAATTTTGACGTTCGGACCTACGCGTTTGATCTGACTGCCGGCAAACACAAAGTGACGATCGCGCCAATCTTAGGCGAGTTCAGACTTAAAAGCGTCAAGCTGGATAGTAATGTAGAGGCGGCGAAATATCAGCAGCCTACGCTGACTGATAAGAACACTTATACCGGTGAAGATATTGCCGTCGAGGGCGAGTCGGCAGATATCAAGAGCAGCTATTGGCTGACGACGGGTTCGGATATCGGCTCCTCGCGCGTCACCCCCTCTGATCCGATTTTGTCTAAGATCAACTATGTCGGCGGTGCGACCTGGAAGGAGATCGGCTCCACCATCTACTGGACGGTGGATGTGCCGCAGGCCGGTTACTATAATCTCGGCTTCTCCTATCGGCAGGGCTACGTTCTCAATGGTAATACTTATCGTTGGCTGCGCGTCAACGGTAAGACGCCCTTCGAAGAGGCGACCTCTATTGCGTTCCCTTATGCGACCGACTGGGAGGTTCGTATGCTGGGCAAGACGCAGGGCGAGACGGTTTCTCCGTACGCGGTTTATCTCGAGAAGGGTAAGAATCAGCTTAGTCTGACCGCTACTCTGGGTGAGTATGCGGCGGTTTGCACCGAGCTTGATGAGATCGTTCTGGCGCTTGGTGATCTGTATCTCGATATTACGATGGTCACCGGCGAAACGGTTGATATTTATCGCGATTACCGTTTGTTCGATCAGATCCCGAATTTTGAAGAGCGTCTGAAGGAATCCAAGGCTGCTCTGGAAAAGATCGACGAGAAACTGGTTGCTCTCAACAACGGTGAGACTAGCGACTATTCCTCCTGCGTGCGTAAAACCTATCAGGACATTCAGCGTATGCTGGACAACCGATATGATGCCCACCGTTACAAGGGCACGTTCTATGGTAACTACTCCAGCCTGTGCGCTAACCTGAACGATATGCAGGATATGCCTTTGGATATCGACCAGATCATCCTGACCTCGGCTGAGGCAGACGTGGTCGCCAGCAAGGAGAAGAAGAACTTCTTTGTCGAGGCAGGCGAGGCTCTGATGTTTGGCATTAAGCGCTTTATTGCTTCCTTCACGCAAGACTACAACAACATCTCCGGCGTTGTCTCTGATTCTAACGAGACCGTGACCGTCTGGGTCAACTGGGGTCGTGATCAGGCGCAGGTGCTGAATATGCTGGTGCAGTCCTCCTTCTCGCAGCAGCATCCCAATATCGCCGTGAGCATCAAGATCTCGAACGCGTCGATGATTCAGGGCGTTCTTTCCGGCGACGGTCCGGATGTGACACTGATGCACTCCCGTGCTGAACCGGTCAACCTGGCGATGCGTGGCGTGCTGTATGATATGAAGCAGTTCGAGAAAACCGACCCTGAATACAATGCGGTGATGAACCGTTTCCATAAGGGCGCTACTGATCCTTATATATATAGAGACGGATTGTACGCCTTGCCGGACAGCCAGAGCTTCTTCGTGATGTTCTATCGCACCGACGTGTTCGAGCAGCTCGAAATCAAGGTGCCGAAGACGTGGGATGAGTTCCGTACGGTTGCCCGTAGTCTGACGCGCAATAATCTGGATGCATGGGTCCCCTATACGCAGATTACGGATGTTAACTCGGCGAATACTGGTGTTGGTAACCTCAATCTGCTCCCGACGATGCTGATGCAGCATGGTCTGTCGATGTACAACGATACACTGACGGCGACGTCATTCACCGATCCTGAGGTCATCGCTGTATTTACGGATTGGACCGATTATTATACCAAGCTCAAGCTTCCTTATCAACTTGACTTCTTCACGCGCTTCCGACTCGGCACCTGCCCGATCGGTATTGCTCCTTACACGACCTACAACACCCTGCGCGATTCGGCTAAGGAGATCGACGGCAAGTGGAAGATGGTGGAGATCCCCGGCGTGTTGCAGGCGGACGGCACCATCAACAACGCTTCTGCCGGCAGCGGTACGGGTTGTGCGATCCTGAAGGGTGCCAAGAGCCCTGAGGCTGCGTGGACCTTCCTCAAGTGGTGGACGGACACGGATACGCAGCTGAAGTATTCGAACAACCTCGAATCGATCCTTGGCCCCGTCGGTCGTGTAGCTGTTGCCAACGTGGAGGCTCTTAAGAGAATGACGTGGGATGTGGACAGCCTCAACACTGTTCTTGCTGCATGGGATGATGTGCGCGAGATCCGCGAGGTGCCCGGCAGCTACTACGTTGCCCGTTCTTTGGACTTCGCCTTCTGGAATGTTGCCAGCATGAGTAAGAACCCCAAGGATATGATGCAGACCTGGGGCGAAGAGGCAGATGCTGAGATTAAGAGAAAGTTGGAGCAGTATGAAAACAGATAAAAAATTCGCGCGGGCGAAGCTAAATCGCCCATCCGGGATCAATAGCCTGAGCGAGAAAATGGCATACAGCGGGCTGCTGCTCCCCTTTATGATTTTGTTCGTCGTATTTACGATCCTGCCGATCTTCGCTTCGATCGTGTTGAGCTTCTTCGATTATGATCAGGTGTCGACTCCCATCTGGGCAGGTCTTGACAACTACCTGCGTACGATTACCGGCGACCGTCTTTTCCCGATCGTGCTTAAGAACACGCTGGTGATGGCGGTCATCCTCGGCCCCTTAAGCTACATTATGGCGTTTGTGCTCGCGTGGTGTATCAGCGAGTTCCGCCCGATCGTTCGTACTTTCCTGGCGTTTTTGTTCTATGCGCCCGGACTGGTCGGTAACGCGTATTTCGTGTGGTCGATCATCTTCTCGGGTGATGCCAACGGCTACGCCAACAGCTTGTTGCTGAGTCTCGGCTTGATCACTGAGCCGATTGTATGGTTTAAGGATCTGAACTACAATATGATCATTGTCATTGTGGTTCAGTTGTGGATGAGTCTCGGCGTATCCTTCCTGTCCAATATTGCGGGTATCCAGAACGTGTCACATGACCTCTATGAGGCGGGTGCGATCGACGGTATCCGTAACCGTTGGCAAGAGCTGTGGTACATCACCCTGCCCTCGATGAAGAGCATCCTGCTTTTCGGCGCGGTTATGCAGATTCAGTCCTCCTTCTCGGTCGGCCCGGTCATTACCGCTCTTGCGGGTTATCCGACCCTGAACAACTCTCTGGATACGATCGTCACTTACCTGACGGATATCGGTACAGCCCGTTATGAATTTGGTTACGCAGCGGCGATTTCGGTCATTCTGTTCTTGCTGATGCTGTTCTTCCGCGTTGTCGTTGGTAACCTGTTGAATCTGCTTGGAAAGTGAGGGCCGGAGCATGGATAAAAAAGTAAAACTGCGCCGAGCCAGTAAAACGGCTCAGTACCGGCGCTATACACGATCCAAGGCGGGCAACTTCTTCTTCTTTGCCTTCCTGACAATTGCCGGCTTATGCTCGGTGGTGCCGCTGTTCTATTGCGTGATCACTTCGCTCAAGCCTCTCGATGAATTGCTCATCCAACCGCCCCGTCTGTGGGTATACCGTCCGACGCTGCAGAACTACTCGGTACTGCCTGCGTTAATGGCGTCGTTACGCGTGCCGCTGTCTCGTTATCTGTTCAACAGTGTGTTTGTCGCGGTGGTAACGACCTTCTTTCACATTATCGCTTCGGCGATGGCGGCATTTGTGTTCTCGAAGTCGAGTCTTAAGTGCCGCGGTTGGTTGTTTGCACTGGTACAGCTTGCACTGCTGTATAATGCATATACGCTGGCGATCCCGCGTTACCTGATTTTCAGCTTTGTCGGGATTATTGATACCTATTGGGTATACATACTGCCGCAGATCCCGTCGGCGATGGGCTGTTTCCTGATTAAGCAGTATATGGACGGCAGCGTGCCGGATGCGATTCTGGAGGCCGCCCGCATTGACGGCGCCAGCACCACTCGAATTTTTTGGCAGTTGGTTATGCCGCTGGTCAAACCTGCGTGGTTGACGCTGTTCCTGTTCGCGTTCCGCGATATGTGGACGATCATTCCGTCGGGTACGATTTTTAGCGAAGAGCTTAAGACGCTTCCGCAGATCATGTCCTCGATCTCTGCCGGCGGTATTGCCCGTGCGGGCAGCTCGATGGCGGCGACGGTTATTATGATGATCCCGCCGATCCTCGTTTTCTGGTTTACCCAGAGTAATGTTATGGAAACGATGAGTAGTTCGGGTATTAAAGAGTAAACAGTCAGAAAGATGGGTGAAACAATATGAAAAAATTCTTTATACGTGTTGTATCCCTCTGTGTTGTGGCTGTTATGCTCTTCGGCTTTAGCGCGCAAGCAGCTATGGGCCCGAGCTACACACACTGGGAGACTGCCAGCGGCCGACGCTTGACGGTTCCGGCAAAGGATATGTATCGTCCCGTCGCATCGTATGATGCGGGAGATTGGGGCTTTGATGAGCCGCTTGAGGGGATCACGGACATTTTCTGCACAAAGGATGGGATGACCTATCTTCTGTGCGGCGGCGAGAGCAGGCTGTTCCTGCTCAACAAGGATTACAGCCTGAACAAAGAGATCGTTGTCAAGGATAAGGACGGCGAAGAGGTCGAATACGAGGGCGCTCTCGGTATTTACCTTGAAAACGACACGCTGTTCCTCTGCGATACGACTAACTCCCGCATCCTCCTGCTGGATTTGGATGGCAACGTGAAGGATGAGATCGTTCTTCCCGAGTCGGATGTTATTCCCGATGAGTTCCTGTTCCAGCCGACCGAGCTTGCTCGCGATGCGGATAACAACTTGTACGTTCTCAGCGAAGGCTCCTACTATGGTGCGTTGGTGTTTGACACAGAGCTGAATTTCACCGGCTTCTATGGCGCGAACACCGTTGAGTACACGGTGCTGGATTTCTTCGGCTACATCTGGGATATGTTGACGATGACGGACGCTAAGCGTGAGCGTCAGATTCGTACGCTGCCGTATGCGTTTGTTTCGATGACCTCGGACAGCGACGGCTTTATCTACACGACGACCGCCTCCGCAGCGGGCCAGATCAAGATGCTCAGTCCCGGCGGCACGAACATCCTGAAGAGCCGCGGGCCGAACGGTGTCGGTGTGGATGCGACCTCCTACAAATTCACGGAGAACAAGACGATTCTGACATATAAAAAGTATATGGGTCAGAAAATGAAGGTCATCGACGTCAATGAGGACGGCTACATTTACGCTCTGGAAAGCCTGTACGGCCTGATATACATCTATGATAGTGAATGCAATCTGCTGAGTGCATTCGGCGGCGGTGTTGAGCAGGGCGATGAGCTGGGTATGTTCAGCGCGGCGACGGCTATGTCCCTCAATGGTAATCAGATCGTTATCGGTGACAGTGAGACCAATCGCATCACCGTGTTTGAGATGACCGAATACGGTGCCTTGGTACAGAAGGCACAGAGTATGTACCTTGATGGTGACTATGAGGATGCGTTGCCGCTGTGGGAAGAGGTCCTTGCGCAGGATACCAACAGCCGTCTCGCTTACCGTGGCCTTGCTAAGTCGTATTATGTCACCGGCGATTTTGAGAAGTCGATGGAATATGCCGAGATTGCGTACGACTACGTTACCTATGACCAGGCGTACCGTCAGGTTCGCAACGATCGGATTGCGGATAACTTTGTGCTGATCTTTATCGTGTTGATCATTTTGGTTGCACTGGTGATCTTCTTCCTCATTTATATGAAGAAGCGTCAAAAGTCGTTGTTCAACAACATCAAAGTGCGCACACTGATGAACACTTTTGTGCATCCCTTCCAGACCTTCAACGATATTAAGTATAAGGGCTATGGCTCGTTGCCTGCTGCGATTGTCATTATCGCGCTGTTTGCGTTCTCGTCGACGCTTAAGATCACGGCTAGTAGCTTCTTGTACCGTGCGGTGGATGTGTACAACTACAATTCGTTGTTCACCTTGGCGTCGACCGCCGGCCTGCTGATCCTCTGGATCGTGGCGAACTGGTTGGCCTGTACGCTGATGGAAGGCAAGGGCCGTATGAATGAAATTGCCATCGTGACCGCCTATTCGATGATTCCCATGATTGCGTTCAACCTGATCTATACCGTGCTGTCGTATGCGCTCTCTTATGAGGACGCGGCGATTCTCAACGGTCTGGCGACGGTCATGACCATCTTTACCGGCTTCCTGCTCATCGTGGCAATTATGACGGTGCACGAGTACACCTTCGGCAAGTTCCTGGTGTCGACATTAATCACGGTCTTCTTTATGATTTTGATCGTATTCGTGATCTTCATGATGGTCATTATGCTGCAGCAACTGTTCAACTTTATCAATTCTCTGTACATGGAGGTGGCTTATCGATGATCGCAAAAGGAAAAAGAATCGTAGCTTTTGCAGTGGTCCTCTGCCTGCTTCTGTGTCTGTTGCCCGGCTGTGGAGACCAGCCGACCCGCGTAGCCTACGTGCTGCCGGAATCTTTTGAGTCCGTTCCCACCCAGACGGTTGCCGAGAACGACAACTATACGCTGGAGTGGAACGACGACAACAAGGCCATTATGCTGTTTTCCAAGACCGGCGAGAAGGTCTGGGGTACAATGCCTGACGTTCACTACGAAAAGGATGACGCCAACCAGTTCACCGGTTCGCCTATCTCGATCGAGGTCGTGGAATCCAAAAAGCTGGCCGCATTGGTTTCCCGTGCATATACCGGCTCGATCAAGGAAGGCAATCTATCCGCCAAGCTGATCGACAATGGCATCGAGGTCGTGTACTACTTCGACCAGTTCCACATTTCCATACCGGTGCAATTTACTCTGCGCGACGACTCTGTGGCTGTTAGCGTGGACACGTCGCGCATTGCCGAGGACAGCGAATTCCTGCTCAAGGCGGTGACCCTTGCACCGTATATGTGTTCTGTTGCGAACATTGAACCTATTGTGGAGGAAGAGGTCGAGGATGACTTCGACGACGAACTGTTCGACGATGAACTGCTCGATGATGAACTGTTCGATGACGAGTTGCTTGACGACGAGTTGCTTGACGACGAACCCGCCGAAGAGGTCGTTGACGATCGAGTTCCGCTGAAGGATTCGTATCTCTTCGTTCCAGTGGGTAATGGCGCGCTTGTTTCACCTGCTTTGAAGGAGGATAAGCGCGAATACCAGACCGAGGTCTACGGCACCGATGGCAGCCGTTATCAGCCTTATGAATATTATAAGGAAGAGAACGTGAAGATGCCGGTCATTGGCGCCAAGGATCGCGACAATGCGATTGTCGGCATTATGGAGAGCGGCGCTGAGCAGGGCGTGGTCGAGTTCTCTGCCGGCAATTCGAGTAGGGATTATTCCAATGTCGCTGCCACTTTCTATGTCCGCGGCTTTGACATCTATGCGGATGCTCACTCCTATTCGTCCACTATCACCACACGCGTATCCAAGACGATGGTTGACAATACGCTGACAGTCGGCTTCTATCCGCTGACCGGCGAGGAGGCCGATTATGTGGGTATGGCGAATAAGTATCGTGAGTACCTTGTTAAAAACGGTATGGTCAAGTCGGAGGTTGCCCAGAGCGCGTATGCGCTGAGCATCCTCGGCAATTTGACCACCCAGTCGCTGGCGTTCGGCGTACCGTATCAGTCGACGAAGAGCATGACCACCTTTAATGAGGCGGCAGATATCATCAAGGAACTTGCCGCCGATACCAAGATCAACCCCGCTGTTCAGCTCAAGGGCTACAGTCAGAGCGGCCTTGACATCGGTCAGGTCGCAGGAGGCTTCGGCTTTGCTCGCGTCAGCGGCAAGAAGAAGGAATACGCGGCATTGACGGAGTATGCAGCGTCGAACAACATCGCGCTGTTCACCGATTTTGATCTGGTGTTTTTCAACTCCGCCGGCAATGGCTTTAACAAGATGTTCAGCGTTGCTAAGACGGCGACGTTGCACAAGTCTGAGCTGTATCACCGCATGCTGGCCCTGCGTGCCGAGGACGAGGATAAGGGTGCGTACCACTTGCTTAGCCGTGCTCAGCTCGCCAAGGCAATGAGCAAATTGCTGAGGAAAGGTGATAACCTGAATATCAGCGGGTTTAGCTTCTCGACACTTGGCACCGTAGCCTATTCCGATTACGCGGATGAGGCCTATGAAGTGAAGAAGGGTATGGGCGTCGACGTGCAGTCGCTGTTCGCATCTGCCAACGATGCGGGACACACCGTGGCGACCGATAATGCCAATGACTATGCGGCGATGGTGTCGGACTCCGTCTTCAACGTCGAGATCGAGCCCCGCTACACCGATGTGTTCGATGTGTACGTTCCGTTCTATCAGATCGTGTTCAAGGGGTATGTCCCGCTGTACAGCGAGGCTCTCAACCTGACCTACGATTACGATACCAGCGTGCTTAGCGCACTGGCGTCGGGCACGGGTCTCGGGTACACGCTGCTGAAGAACTACGATGCGTCGTATGCCGCGTCTGTACAGACGAACCTGCATTCCTCGCTGTATTCGGCGAACAAGGAGTTGATCACGCAGACGGCAGCGAAGTATGCCGACTATTACGCAGCGATCAAGGAAGCGACCATTAAGGATTACGAAGTTCTGGAGAACGGTGTGTCCGTGACCACCTTCGATAACGGAGTCATTGCTTACACGAACCCGTCCAATGAGGCGCAGGCGTATCCCGGCGGCGAACTGGCAGCTATGGGTTTCAAGTATGTTAAAGGAGGGGCAAACTGATGGCGTTATTTAAAAAGAAGCAGACCACGCTGATGGAACGCCGCAATAATTACGGCTATCTGTTTGTTTCTCACTGGATTCTCGGCCTGCTGCTCTTCTTCATTATCCCGACGATCAGTTCGATCATTTACTCCTTCAGCCACATGGAGATGACAAACGAAGGTCTGAAGCTGGATTTTGCCGCGTTTGAGCATTTCCGCTACATCTTCAACGATGACGAGAAGTTTGTAGACAATCTGCTCGCTTCGGTCACCGACCTGTTGACGGCTCTGCCGATCATCATCTCGTTGAGTATGATCCTCGCGGTCATCCTCAACTCCGAGTTCAAGGGTCGTCTGATCTTCCGTGCGATCTTCTTCCTGCCGGTCATTCTGGCGAACTCCACCGTTATGGAGCTGCTGTCCAGTGAGTATCTGGACGTTCCGCTGTTCAACGTGTCCAGCGGCAGCAGCACCGAATACGGCGGCATGATCGACTTTGAGGCGATCCTGTTGGAGTTGCAGCTACCCAAGGCGATCTCCGATCTGTTCCAAGGCTATCTCTCCAACCTGTTCAATCTCATCTGGAGCTGCGGCGTGCAGACCATCCTCTTCTTGGCGGGTTTGCAGAGCATTCCGAAGCAGCTCTACGAGGTTGGTACGATCGAGGGCTGCAGCCGTTGGGAAACCTTCTGGTTCCTGGAGGTTCCAAGCCTGAGAAACATCATCCAGCTGGTACTCATCTATACGATGATCGACCAGTTTACGGCGCTGGCCAGCCCCGTGATGCAGCAGGCGACCAGTTTGATGTTTAATCACGCGATCTATGACCGCAGTTCGGCTATGCTGTGGGTATATTTCCTGATCGTCGGTGTGGTTATGTCGATTATGCTGGTAGCATACAATTACCTGTGTGTAAGACGATGGGAGTGATGAACAGATGATGAAAAACATAGCAGCGGCAAACCCGTTGAAAGAATATCGCGCAGCGAAGATCCGTCAGGTGACCGTTAGTTTTTTTGCCAATCTGCTGCGTTACGCGTTTTTGATCGCGTTCAGTTACATTCTGCTGTATCCGATCATCTATATTCTCACGCACTCCTTCCGCGCCCCGGTCGATGTTACCGACCCCACCATCCTGTGGGTACCGAAGAACCTGTCCTGGGAGCCGGTGAAGGAAGCCATCGAGAGGTTGAATCTGCCCACATCGCTGTGGAGCACGCTTAAGCTTGAGGTGGTCAGCGCACTGATCTCGACCGCAACCTGCGGCATCGCCGCTTACGGTATGGCACGCTTTAAGTTCCGCGGCCGCGGTGTGCTGAACTTTATCCTGCTGCTGACGATCCTGGTTCCCGCTTCGATCGTCATTATCCCTAACTATATGAATTTCTACGATTTCAACCCGTTGGGAATTGTCCATCTGATCGAGAACATCTTCAATACCAACATTAATAGCAGTCTTCTGAGCACGGTGTGGACCTTCTGGTTGCCCGCTCTAACGGGTGTTGGTATCCGCGCAGGCTTCTATATCTACATTTATATGCAGTTCTATAAGGGCCTGCCCAAAGAGCTCGAAGAGGCCGCCTGGGTGGATGGATGCGGTCCGTGGGGCACCTACCTGCGCATCGTGGTGCCGTCCTCCGGCGTGTCGGTTCTGACGGTTTCAATGCTGGCCATCATCTGGCACTGGAACGACTATTATAATGCCTTGATGTACTTTCAATCCGATCATACGATGGCGGTCGAGATCAGCAACTTCGTCAGCAAGATTAGAGTCGAGGGTGGTCGCAGAATAGAGACGGATGCGCCGATGGCGGCTTGTCTAATCTACCTGCTACCGGTGCTGATTATGTATATGTTCTTACAGAAGAAGTTCATTACCAGCATCGCTTCCACCGGTATTGTTGGTTGATGATGCTATTTAGCATAAAAATTTTGAAAAAATTGATGAATTTTTAAAAATTATGCTTTCTTTTTTCAAAATACTATGCTATAATGATAAAGAAATGCGCCGAACAACGCATTTCAGCATCCAAGAGTTGATTAAGCATCGGGGGTACCGTGCTTTATCATAAAGTACATTTCAGAAAGGAAAATGATGATGAAAAAACTGTCATTGCGCATCCTTGCTTCTCTGATGGCTCTGCTGATGATCATGGGCCTTGCGGCCTGCGGCGGCAACAGCGATCCCGAGAGCAGTGCTGCTCCTGTCGGGGGCAGCGAGTCGGAAGTGTCCGCGCCGGAGTCTGACGCTTCCGCGCCGGAGTCTGACGCTTCCGCACCGGAGTCTGACGCTTCCACTCCTGATTCTAGCACCAACACCACCACCAGCGGTAATGGTAGCGATAGCAAAGTGTCTGCTACGCAACCCTCCCGCGACATCATTGTGTCCAAGAAGGCTAAGACTTGGGCTGAGATCAAGGCTCAGATCCCCGCTGGCTCCAGCGGCAAGACGCTGATCGTCTATGACTGGAACCCTGTCAGCGAGGTTCCCGGTATGGACAAGGTGAACAAGAACTTCACCAAGGAGACCGGTATCAATATCAAGTATACCATCGTGACCTACAACTCCTACTTCACCAAGATTGCGGCTGAGGTTGCGGCGAAGAACGCTCCCGACGCTGTGCGTCTGCAGAACGTCGACCGCCAGAATCTGTCTAATTTGCAGCCGATGAACAGCACCGGCTACGACTTCACCGATTCGGCTTGGGATAAGACTGTTGTTGATGCGTACACCTTTAACGGCAATATTTACGGCGTCAACATGGTTGGCTCTCCGCTTTACAGCCCCTGGTTGGTGTACTACAACAAGAACTTGATCGAGACCTACGGTCTGGATGATCCCTACGAGCTGTGGAAGAAAGGCAAGTGGACTTGGGATAAGCTGTGGGCGTTGTGTAAGGAGTTCATCGATGAGGCGGACGGCGACGATTTCATCGGTCTGTCCACTATGGCCGGTATGGAGTATCAGCAAGCCTACAACAAGCCTGCCATCATCTACGATAAGAAAACCAACACCTTCAAGCACAACCTGCAGGATGCGGACTTCATCAAGTCCTGGAAACTCTATGCGAACTACTACGAGAAGGGCTACATCAGCCAGTCGCTGACCAACAACGACGCTTTTGACGCTGGCAAGCTGCTGTTCAACATCTCGCATGCCATCGCTTCCCGTAATGGCTCCGCTTACTTCCGTCAGCTTCGTTCTAAGGGCTCGGTGGCCTGTGTGCCGCTGCCGGCGCTGAAGAGCGGCGCTAAGGATTATCAGCTCCTCGGCGAGGTGCAGGCTTTCGGTATTCCGAAGACCGCGAAGAACCCCAACCTGGTGCCCTACTATCTGCGCTACTATTTCGACGTTGACAACTACAACATGAAGAATTTCTACAACGTCGATCACGCGGCAGAGACCCTTGCGTATATCCAGAAGAAGCAGCCGGCCATCAGCTATAACCCTGCTGTTATGACCGTGGAGACCGTCGGCGTCAATCCTGGTACATTCATCCTCGAGGTGAAGGGCTGCGGCGTGGCGAACGTCCAGATGAAGCTCGACTCCTATGTTCCCAAATTGGAGACGGCTATGACTGAGGCGCAGAGCTTCTTCGCTTCTCTGTAATTTACGATAACCCCCGATAGACCATTACGCATCCCCGTTCCGTTTCCTCGGAACGGGGATGCTTTACTGTAATGGTTAATTAGCGAAGCGATGATTAAGGTGACACGAGCAATGTTCTGCAACAAAAAGCACTTGACAAGTGACAGGCTTTGGTATATCATTGTACTGATGTATTTTTGATTTCATCAAGTGCACGCATTAGTTGTTTGCACAAAGAATGGGGGACAATTAATGAACAAGAGAGCCTACGAAGCGCCGGATATGGTCAAACGTATGGTCTCGACGGCCGACATTGCATCCTCGATGTCTGGCGATGATAATGTCGCAAGCGATGATGCATGGGGTGACCTGGGTTAAGATACCATACCAATCAGACGAAAGCCTGCGGAGTTTCCGCAGGCTTTTTTCTTTTCCCCAAAAAGAGCTGTCGGTGTTTTGACACGTATATGCTATAAAACCGCAAAACATCTTAGCTTTGTGTAAATGATATACTAAGTTGGCGCGAATAATCCGGACGTGCCTCAAAGGGGCATATTTCGGTGCTCTTCGCCTTTTTTCTTTGATAGGCGCTGTCGTATTGGCGAGTATTTTAACAAAGGATGAGTGAAAATTCGCTTTTCCAAAACGGAGTTCGAGTTTAACTGCTCACCCTATGATGAATGTGGAAATAAACGATGGTACTATAAGGGGAATCATTATGCGTAAATATCTCTGTATGTTGTTAGTTGTATTGTTGCTTTGCTTGCGAATTGTTTGCGGAGTTGAGGACGACTTGCCGCCTTTGTTGGACATCGGGATCTCGCGATGCTGAAGGCGAGCGTCGCGGTGAAGGATTCTGTGCCAAAATCGGTGAAATTTCACTAGGCTATTTTAAAACCGGTAGGCGTGCAGAATTATTTGCTCGCCTACCGGTTGAAATCGAAGATCCTGGCTGAGCCGGCGGCTTTTTATACGCACTCCCCAGAAGCCTTATCGTAGTGCGGCTGTCAACCGCCCGTGAGAGCTTACATAAAGGGTGATAAAAACACAAAAACGCGCAAGAAAGTCAAAAATATACGAAACTAGATCAAAATAATTCTATTGAATATAGGCTGTATTTATGATAGTATGATAATTAATATGGTATACCGTACGATAAAGACACATTTTTTCGTTATTTATTTGTTAAATTGTCCAAATTAACAAGATTATTATATTTTTTCTTAAAAATTAGACTAAAATCGGCTTAATAGGATACGATTAGACAAAAAGCGCGAGTGAATTGCGCAGATAATACCTGCTCGCGAAAAAATGTTAATTTTTTCGCTTTTTTGTACAAAAAGTGTTTTCAAACGCATTTTTTTATGGTATAATGACAGCGATAACAAGAACTTCTGGATGTTACATTGGCGTTTTGCACAAAAAATCCGCGAGTTTTTACATAAAACAACGAAGAAGCAGCGAAAAGAGGATTATTGCTGCTGGAAGTGGTATTTTGCACGAGACAAAGTGCCGCGGGAAGGTCGGTCGATCAGACGGCTCAGCCCGCAACGGGGGGGTAAACTCCTGTAGTTTCCTTATTTCAGAGGCAGGGCCTCTTTCACGGTTTCACGTGTTATTAGCAAAACAGCACCTAAATCTACGTAAAGGAGGAAATTCTGTGAAAGGTATTTCCAAAAAACTGCTCAGCATCTTGGCGGCTGTCTGCTTGCTGGCGAGCATTGCTCTGCCCGCGGGTCTGCTGACGAGTGCTGGCACGGAGAGTGCTTCTGTCGATCCTACTTTGCCCGCAGCGGACGATTCGATCTACAAGTTCGACTTCAGCAGCATCACCTCCAGTCAACTTGCACTCGTTAGCAAAAATATGATGGGCGACGACACGGCCGGCTCTATCACCAAGGTTAATATTAAATTTGATTATTACCTCGGTGGCGACGCGTTCTATGCTGTGACAGACAGCAGCGGTACGGCTTATTCCGATAAGACGACCGGCCAGCAGAATCTGCTGCCCGGTAAGCATACCTTCGAGGTGAGCCAGAATGTGTCCTTGAAGAACTTATACTTCGGCATCTACGGTTACACATTGTTGTCTGCAATGAGCCGCAATCACTCCGCTCCGCTGTACATCTGGAATCTGGAGATTAGCGGCACGGATAACACCGGCGATAAGACGGTGGACACCTCGAATCTTGGTTGGAACAGAGAGTATGTGACCAAGGTCGCGCACACCGAAGTTCCCACCGAATACAACGACGGCGGTATGCACAAGCTCGTGTATGCCGAGGCGAACAAAACCGCCGTTGTGGGTGGCAGCATTATTGATGTCACCTATGCTGTGGCGAACAGCTACACCCTGTCCTTTGACTACTATCTGGCAGAC